>NZ_JBFULQ010000227.1:0-8559 GCF_054049815.1 Mesorhizobium sp. P5_C1
CATCCGCCCCTTTTAAACCCGCGCGGCGATTCCGCCGCGCGGGCTCAGTCTGTTCAGTCCTGCGGCGTCACGCACTTCGCCTTGGCCCAACGCTCGAGGATCTTGCGCTCGTCCGTCGTTGCCAGACGATTGCCGAAACCGCGCACCTGGACCGCCCGATGCTGCGGATCGAGCTCGATCGTCAGCAAGCGTTCAGTCTTGCCGAGCGCCTTGCGCCGCAGCGCCCAGATCGAGGCATTGCCGGCAATGCATTTGGTCGCATAGGACGATACGCAATGATGCATCGCCCGGCTCTCGGCAACGAGGTCCTCTGCGGTCTTCAACTGGCGGATGGAGAACCACTCGCCATGCGCCTTCGCCTCCTTGGGCGGCGGATGCCATTCCCAATCCTGCAGGCGCGAGCCGTCCCAGGCGCTGCACTGCGCGGGTGCGCCGGCGACGGGCTGAGCCCGCGCGGCGGCCCGCCGGCGCATCGTCTCGATGCGTTCGATCGCAGCAAGATCGCGATGCCAGTCCGACATCTGCCGGTGCAGCGAGGCGAGCGTGCGGCCCTTCAGGCTGTAGGCAGCATCGCGCCGGTGCTTGGCGCCGACATAGTCACAGAGATCGTCGATCTCCTCCTTCGAAGCAGGATGCTCGCAGAAGAAGCGCGCCACCTCGCGCCAGAAGGCCAACTCGCCACGCGGCGTGCGCGCGATCTTCGTGCGTGCAAGTCGTGCAGCCAGCCCCCAATCCTCGGTGTAGGACCGGACGATCGCGAACCAGAACGCCTCGTCGAAGGTGAAATCGCCGGACACGTTCAGGAAGCAGTGCACCTCCTTTCGCGACAGCCACGCATTGGCGCCCGCCTTGTAGAGCGAGCCGCCACCTGCAGCCGTGACGTACCAGGCCAGGCGAAGTGCGATCTCCTCGCCATCGAGTCCCGACCTATCCAGCCAGATGGCCTCGAGCGCGGCCGAAACCGGATAACGCGCAAAGAGATAGCGGGCGGCAGCCAGCCGCAGCCGCGCCGGGTCGCGCGTCTTCAGCTTTGGACGCCACAACGCGCCGTCGCGGATCGCCATGCCTGCATAGCCGCGGCGTACCTCGTCGAGCGCCCGCTCGAAATCGGGAGCGGGGCGCGGCATGGCGGAAACCCGCCTCAGCGATGCTTGATATGCTTCAATGCGTTGGCGCTCGGCGTCCTGCCTGCGCTGGATCATGGACTTTGCCATGGCCGTTCTTCCTGATTGGAACCCTGTCAGCCGCACGCAATTCCAGCGTCGGCACGGAATGTGTCGATCTGGGTTGGCGTGACATGGACAGGTCTCCGTTCAGGATGACGGGTTGGGAATGGCGCGGTCTCTAGGCTCACAAGAAACTTGGCACAAGTGCCATTCCTTCAATGTTTACAATGGCCTGCCGAAGTGTTGCAAAGCTGCATCTTTGATTTTCAGGCAGCCGCGATCGTTGGCCGGGAGCTAGGCTTCCCACCGTTTTAAGGACAATGCGGCTTAACGCCGTCCCGGGTTACGCAGCTCGTGTAGACGACAACTGCCACCGCACATCGCAGCACGGCGGTCCTCAGAGTGCCAGGATATTGGAACCGCTGTGGCGCGGTCAGCCCGTTCGTCCGCCGCGGAGGCGCAAAATGCGTGAACAAGATCTCATCGTCGCCTCCATCAAAAGCGTGGTCGATACGGTGCGGCCAATGAAAATGCGGGCCGCATGGTGGGCGCGGCTAATACATCGGAACAAGCGCAGCGGCAAGACGGCGAGCCTCCTCGACCTCGACGGAGTTGCGTCAGGCGCGATCGCGAAAGTCGCGAACGACCCGCTGCAGCAACGGCACGTAGTCGCGGAATGTCCGCGTCTTCATGTTGGCGACCTTGCCGCTCTCGTCCCAGATACGGACCCGGACCGCCTCTTCATGGAAGGGATTCTTGCGGAACTCGGCCACCTCGTCCACGCTCATCGGCCCGCCCTGCAGCGACAGCGTATGCACCGAAGCCTGCGAAAGCTTGCCGAAATAGCTCGGGTCGGTGGCGCAGAGATAGCGCTTGGCCGAGACATGCAGCCTGACGCATTCGACGATGACAGGCGGAAAGAACGGCGCCAGTACCTCACCGCCGGCTTCGTCATGATGCTTGTCCTCGACATCCTCCGGCGAATAGGTGCCGAACTCGCTGGTGTAGTGGCCGATGTCGTGCAGCAGGGCCGCCGCCACCAGCTCGTCCGGCGCGCCGTCCTGCTCGGCGAACCATGCGCCCTGCAGCATGTGCTCCGACATGGTGACGGGCTCACCGAGATAGGATTCCGCACCCCGGCGTTCAAAGATGTCGGCGATGAACTCGACGATGTTGTCCGCGTTCAGGTCCTGGCCGGTCATTCCGCCGCCTCCTTGAACCCGCGTTCGATCGCCGCGAGCGTCGACAGCAGGCCGTCCTTGTCGGCGTAGCAACCCTGCAGCCAGCGCTTGCCGGTGCCGGAAAACGCCTTGCGGGCATGCATGACGCGCGTGTTGTCGACAATGAACGCCTGGCCCGCTTCGAGCTTGAAGGTCACTTCGAAGGATGGATCCTCGATCAGCTCGGCAAACCGGCGATAGGCGGCATAGTATGCCTCCATGTCGGCGAACGGCACGTCGACCGTCGGCGCCAGCGAACGATTGTTGAAGCGGATGCAGATCAGCTCGCCGTCGGGCCCGAGCTCGATCATCGGCCGCTTCGCCTGCAGCCGCACGCCGGCCGAGCCGGCATATTCGAACCGCGCCGGGCATGAACTCAACAGCCGAAAGCCTTCGGGGTTCTCAGCCTGCAAGGCGGCCGCGACGGCAAACCCGTCGACGACGCTGGACTCGCCACCCTCCACCGTATTTTCGATGCAGGACAGGATCTGCAGCGTCGGCACCGGATCGCGATAGGGATTATCGGTGTGCGCCTGGAGGCCGAGATTGGTGTAGGCGAGATTGCTGGGATTGACCTCGGCGCGCACTTCGAACCAGCGGCCGTAATTGGTTTCCCTGATATAGCCGAACAGATCTGACACTTTGCAGAGCGCCCCGGATTCGGCCGGCAGGTCGTCCATCACCGCAAAGCCATAGGCTTTCACCGCCGACAGCCATTGCCTCAAGACGTTGCGGTCGCGGCTGGCAGCAGGGTAGCCGGCACGCGGCACGGAATTCTGCATCGTCGCCTTGGTCCAGCGCACGATGTGCTCGCCTGTCCAGCCGGCCTGGCGGGCCGCGTCGCGATCATAGGCATTGGCGCTCAGCCATATCGAGGGAAAGCTCACCGTCTTTCCTTCCGGCACGAAGCTGACCTCGAGGGCGTCGCCCTTGATCGATGCCGCGCCGATCTTCGTCTCGGCTGGAATGTCGAGGATGGTGATGAGCCGCTGGCCGTTGCCGGCGCTGCGCGTCTTGTCGTCCAGCGCATTGTCGCGCAGCCAGATGGCGTGAAAGCGGGTGCGCGTCCCGTCCTTCCAGCCAAGTTCGATGGTTCCGCCTTCGTCGCCGACCAGCGCGTGGGTGAGCATGGAGATCCATTCCTGTCCGCTACGCCTGCGGTCCGATCCGCAGGTTTCGATTGCATGTTGACCGCGCGAAAGGCATAACTCAAATTATCCTTTTTTGGCCAATGACCCCAAAGAACTAATGGCTCGAACAATCCCGCCCTTGCCTCCGCTTGACTGGCTGCGCAGTTTCGAGGCCGCGGCACGGCTGTCGAATTTCACCGCCGCGGCAACCGAGCTTGGCCTGACCCAGGCGGCGGTCAGCCAGCATATCCGGCTTCTTGAAGAACGGCTGAAGACGCGTCTGTTCTCAAGGCTGGCACGTGGCGTCGCGCTGGCGCCGGAAGGCGCGGCTTACCTGCCCCACATCCAGTCGGCTTTCGCCACCATCGGCAGCAGCACGGCTGAACTGTTTGAGCCGCGTGCCGTCCAGACCGTGACCGTTCGAGCGCCGATCTCCTTTGCCTTGCTGATGCTCGTCCCGGCATTGCCCGATCTGGCCACGGCATTGCCGCGCATCCAGCTCGATCTGGTGACGATCCACCGACCGACCGACTACGACCTGCCGGGATCAACGCTCGACATCCGTTTCGGCAACGGATCCTTCCCCGGACGTGACGCCGACAGGCTGACCGCCGAGCGGCTCGTGCCGGTGGCTGCCCCGGCCCTGGCTGGCGACGCCGACTGGACCTCCCTGCCGCTGCTTCTGGTCGCCGGCGCACGCGAGATGTGGGCTGAATGGTTCGCGGCCGCAGGGTTGGCCGGCCACCTCCGGCGATCGCATCGCTTCGACAGTTTCGTTGCGGCGATGGAGGCGGCCCGGGCCGGTGCCGGCGTGCTGCTGGGCTCGCGGCCGCTGGTCGATGCCGCGCTCGACAGCAGGACCCTGGTCAGGCTTTCCGACTTCGAACTCTCCAGCACCTCTGGGCATTTCCTGACCAAGGCGTCGACCGCGCGCCTGACCAGTGCCGAGCAGGATTTCCGCCGGTGGCTGCTGTCGCGCCTCTCCGGTTACGGTCCTGCGTGACTGGTTACGAGATTGGCCCGATACGTTTCCAGTAGAGGAGTGTACCGGTCAGCCCGCCATGCGGCTTCAAGGCATAGTCCGGTATCTCGCCTGCCAGCGTGAAACCGAGCTTCTCGTAGAGCCCTGAAGCACCCTCCTCCGTCGCCGTGTCGAGAACCAGCAGCGTGCGGCCCTTTTCCACGGCCAGGCTCTCAGCGGCCCGCATCAGGCGCGATCCCACGCCCCTGCCCCGGTAATCCAAACGGGTCATCAACTTGGCGATCTCGGCCCGGTGCGGCTGGTTGGGCGGACAGTCGAGCAACAGGGTGACGGTGCCGACCAGGACCTCGCCGTCCCAGGCGCCAAGCACCGCCCTTTCCCCTCTTGCCGCTGCTGCCAGGGATTTCTGCCAGAATGCGCTAGCCGCTTCCGGTGCCAGCGGATGCATGAAACTGACCGATCCACCGGCCGCTACCGTTGCGACCAGCAATTCGGCCAGCATCTCCTGCGTCGCCGCAGCTGGGGTCAGTGTTCCGATCTCGATCGAGTTCATGCGCGTGATGTCCTGTGATTGCGATGGCACGACTGAAGCGGTCGTCAGTCGAGATGGCGCACGCGGCGGCGCTTTCGTGCCGCCTTGATGGCGCCGATGCGTTCGGTGTCTTCTTCCCTGAGATGCCGCCCGCGCTCCAGTATCTCGAGCGTATATTCCTCATAGGTCAGGCCCAGCCGCTCGGCCTTGTCCATGCGCAGCAGCATGACCTCGCGGCTTGGCGCCTTCCACGCCTTGGCATGGGCGGCCTGCCAGGCAAGGAAGATGTAGGGATCGCCCTTGCCCCATGGCGGCCCCTTGTACTCGTCAAGAGGCGGCCCCCCATTGTGGGAGCGCTTTGGTCGTCTGGCCATGACTTCAACCCCTGACCAGCGCGACGAGATAGTCGGCGCCGGGTTCCAGGGCGTGGAAGGTGCAGTCCGATGGCGCGCCGAGCGCCAGACAATCGCCGGGGTCGAGCCGGTGCACCACATCGCCCTCGGCAAACTCGAGCCGCCCCGAAATCAGCCATATCTGCTGCTTGATGAAGGCATAGGACGCGGCGGGAAAACTGACCCTGGCGCCCGCCGGCAACTGAACCCTGATCAGTTCCAGCGGCATGTCCGAGGCGGGCGACAGATGCCGCCTGACATAGCCCGTACCAGGGTCGCGCCACACCGGTTGATCGGCCTCGCGCAGCAGCCCGCCGCCTTGCAATTCGGCGCGCGCGATGAGCGTCGACAGCGTCATGCCGAAGGCCGACGCGATGCGCACCAGAAGTGCTGCCGTCGGGCTGGTCTTGCCGCGCTCTATCGTGCTCAGCATCGCCTTCGACACGGCGGAGCGCCCCGCAAGCTCGGCCAGGGACCAGTCCCGCATGGTCCTTTCGGCGTGTATTCTTCTGCCGATGGTTGAGGAAATATCGTTCGCTATATCATCCATATGTCCATTATAGCGAAATGCCGGCGATGGAGAAGATCCCTCTCGCGACAATTCTCACGGACCCCTTAATCGTCTCTACACCATCCGACCTCATCCAGCCTTAACCCCGTTCCTGTAGGGTCGATGCTCCAAGGGAAAATGGGGGTTGGTCTGTCCATGTATGTCGAACGCGAAGCCTCCGTTGGAGAACCGACATCGCAGGAGCGTCGCAACGCGGAGCAGAACGACAGGCGCATTCTGGGCAACGTCGTGCAATGCGACGGCGCGCGCGCCACCATCGGCGCCTTTGCGGACGATATTGACGGCGCGGTGACCGGCCTGTGGACAGTCGGCAAGATGATTTCCATCAATCTGGGATCCACGCGAACCGTCGGCCTGGTCTACGGGATCGGCAAGTCGGACCGCGCCTGGAGCAATGAAGGTCAAAACCCGATCGAGGTCAGCATCGAGCTGATCGGCGAAGTCCGCGACGGAGCAGAGCCGGGCGCCAAGCCGATCTTCGATCGCGGCATCACCACCTATCCGCATATCGGCGCCATCGCCCATCGCATCCGCACCCGTGACCTGCAGGCGGTCTATGATCTGGCCGGGCGCCATTCGATCACCATCGGCACACTCTCGCAGGACGAGACGATCGCCGCCAACATCGCCATCGACGATACGTTGGCGCGTCACTTCGCCGTGGTCGGCACCACCGGTGTCGGCAAATCCACCGCCGTCTCGTTGCTGCTGCGCAAGTCGATCGCGGCGCGGCCGGACCTGCGCATCCTGATCCTCGATCCGCACAACGAGTTCGCCGCGTCGCTGCCCGAATATTGCGTCAGGGTCGATTCCAAGACGCTCGACCTTCCGTTCTGGATGTTCAGGCTGGAGGAGTTCGCCGAGGTGCTGTTCCGCGGCCGCGAGACGGTGCCGGAAGAGATCGACGCCTTGCGCGACCTCATCCCCGCCGCCAAGAACCTTTACCGCAACCCGAATTCGGGCAGCTACATCAGGCGCGGCAGCGATGCGCTGACCGCCGATACGCCGGTGCCTTACCGCATCGCCGACCTTATCAAGCAGATCGACGAGCGTATGGGCATGCTCGAAAGCAAGACCGATCGCCCGACGCTGAAATCCCTGAAGACGCGCGTCGAGTCGGCGGCGGCCGATCCACGCTACCGTTTCATGTTCAACTCGCGCCTGATCGAGGACACCATCCACGAGACGATCGGCAACCTCTTCCGCGTGCCGCATCATGGCCGCCCGGTAACCTGCTTCGAGATGGCCGGCATGCCGTCCGAAGTGGTCAATTCCGTCTGTTCGGTGCTGGCGCGCCTGGCCTTCGACCTCGCTTTGTGGAGCGAGGGCAAGCTGCAGCTTCTGCTTTTGTGCGAAGAAGCGCACCGCTATATGCCGGCCGATCCGCGTCTCGGCTTTGCGCCGACAAGGCACGCGCTGTCGCGCATCGCCAAGGAAGGCCGCAAATAYGGCTSCTATCTCGGCGTSGTCACCCAGCGACCGGGCGAGCTCGACCCGACGATCCTGTCGCAATGTTCGACCTTCTTCGCCATGCGACTAGCCAACGAGCAGGACCAGGCGATCATCCGCTCGGCGATTGCCGACTCCTCGGCCTCGACGCTGGCTTTCCTGTCGTCCATGGGCCAGCGCGAGGCAATTGCCTTTGGCGAAGGCGTGGCGACGACGATGCGGCTTAAGTTCGAAAAACTATCCTCGGAATTGATCCCCGGCACCAACAAACGCGAAGAGGCCGAGTCGAAAGCCGGCGAGGATGTCGACCTGGTGGCGATCGTCGAGCGGCTGCGCAACGTGCCGAAATCAACGCAGCAGGCGATGGCCTTCGCCGAAGTCGTCGATTCAAGCCGCCAGGCCGGCGATCCCGACTACCGCAAGCCGCCGGCCACCAGCCGGGTGCAATCGGATGACGATTTCGACATGCGCTACGGTCTCAAGCCCGCGACCTTCGGCCTGCGCCCACAAAACGACTGAGCGGTGCGCGCTACGTCTCTCTGCTGACAGTCCAAGAAGCCGCACATCTAGGCGCCCTGCGTCGTTGGCATGCCTTGGGTAAATCCCGAAGGGGAATTCATCAGGCCGAGTTGAATGGCGTGGCTTTCGAGAAGCCGGAGCGGAGCGGACATTTAGTCCGTGAGCACCGGAAGTCTAGAAAGCCGCGTCAGACGACCGGCCTCATGAATTCCCTTTCGGGATTTTAGGCGCAGACGCGGTTGCGGCCTTGCCTCTTCGCCTCGTAGAGCTGGCGGTCGGCGCGGCGATAGAACTCCTCCGCCGTTTCCTTGCGGTCCCAGACAGCCAGACCGACGCTGGTGGTGATCCTGAGCCGGACATTGCCGGAGAGCACCGACATATTGGCGACCGCCTTGCGGATGCGCTCGGCAAACTTGCCCAGCAGTTCGGAGTCCATGTTGGGCGTGACCACGGCGAACTCCTCGCCGCCCAGCCGCGCCACCACGTCGTGATAGCGTGTCATGTCCTTGAGGCAGCTCGCGACGGCCTTGAGCACCTCGTCGCCGACATCATGGCCATGGGTGTCGTTGACCTGCTTGAAATGGTCGAGGTCGAGGAT
>NZ_JBFULQ010000228.1:0-8553 GCF_054049815.1 Mesorhizobium sp. P5_C1
GGCGGTGGCGAACAAGGTTCAATACTCCAGCCTCGTTTTTTACAAGAATACGGTGGTGGTGGGAGAGTCGTATTCGAACATCCCCAGCACCTATGCCGACTGCGTGCTGGCGTGCGCCGCTGATCAGAAGTGCATGGGCTTTAACTTCGATACCCCAAACAAGATGTGTTCGATGCTAGATCAGGTAGATACGTTGTCGGTGTTCAAGGGGGTGGCTTCCGGAAGTAAGGCCGCCGGAAATTAACCGCCGATGTAAGAACCCAAGGGGCGCAACGTTCCACGCCCCTCTTTGTCGGCTTTTGGGCCGGAAGCTGACCGACTGGTTTTAGGTCAAAGTCCGAAGAAGCGGACACTCCGCCTACGACCCATCTCGGACATATTCCCTGTCTGCAATAGCTCCGAAAGCCGGCGCTCAGGTGCATCACCAAAGCGGCCGCTCTGGGTGACGAACGGACGTTATAGGTCGCCAAACTTGACGCTGGGTTGGCCAAAGCCGACACTGAGCAGAGAAAAACAGGAGCACCTCTGTGGGAGGGCCAGACTCCGACTCAAAGATGACGATCAGCTCGCTCCGATCCGAGTTGACAGCGGCGCGCGAAGAAAATCAGGTACGCACCGCGGAGGTCGCCAATCTCCTTGAACAGCAGACTGCGACGAGTGCGATCCTCAGGGTGATCGCCGCATCGCCGACCGACATCCAACCCGTCCTGCAGGTCGTGGCGGAGAGTGCTGCGCGCTTCTGCGACACCTACGACGCCGGCATTTTCCTGGCGCGAGACGGGACACTATTCCCCAAAGCACACTACGGCCCCATCGCCTTCGACTTCGAACCGATGCCGGTCGCACGCGATTGGGTCTGCGGTCGCGCCTTCGCCGACCGCAAGACTGTGCATGTCAACGACATAGCGGTTGCAGGTGCGGAGTTTCCTGTCAGCCAAACACTTGCCGAAAGGCTTGGCCACCGCACGATGCTCGCAACACCTCTGATGCGTGACACCGAAGCAATCGGCGCGCTCGTCATCAGGCGCATCGAGGTCAAGCCTTTCAGCGAGAAGCAGATCAAGCTACTCAAGATTTTCGCCGACCAGGCGGTGATCGCCATCGAGAACGTGCGCCTGTTCGACGAGGTGCAGGCGCGCACGCGCGATCTCGGCGAGGCGCTGGAGCAGCAGACCGCGACCGCCGATGTGCTCAAGGCAATCAGCCGGTCGGCCTTCGATCTTCAACCGGTACTACAGACGCTGGTCGACTCGGCAATACGCCTGGCCGGGGCGGACATGGGCGCAATCACGTTGCGCGTTGGCGATACGTTGCAGTTCATGGCAGGCGGCGGGCAGGCTGCCGAGCTGCATGCATACGAACGAGCCAACCCACATGTTGTGGGACGAGGGACGTTCCAGGGCCGCGCTGCGCTGGAGGGATTGACGATCCACGTGGCGGACGCGCTTGAAGACCCGGAATACGAAAGGCCGGAGGCGGCAATCATAGGCAGTTTCCGCGGAGTGCTTTCTGTTCCGCTGAAGCGGGGTCAGGAGACCATCGGCGTATTCGGCATGGCGCGGCGGGCGATCGGGCTATTTTCACCGCGTCAAGTCGAACTGGTCGAGAGCTTCGCCGACCAGGCGGTGATCGCCATCGAGAATGTCCGCCTCTTCGACGAGGTGCAGGCGCGCAACCGTGAGGTGACTGAAGCGCTGGAACAGCAGACGGCGACGGCCGAAGTGTTGAAGACGATCAGCAGTTCGGCGTTCGATCTCGATTCCGTGCTGCATACGCTTGTGAAGTCCGCGTCCGACCTCTGTCACTCCGGGATGGGCTACATCTATCTGCGCCAGGGCGACGTGTTGCAGCCGACGGTACAGATCGGATGGAGTCAAGAATTCCAGGACCACATGAACAACCTCCCGGTCACGCCCGGCCGGGGCAGCATCGCCGCCCGCGTTGCCCAGAGCGGGTCCGTGGAGCAGATTGCCGACGTTCTCGACGATCCGGAGTATACCAACATCGAAGGCCAGCGGCTCGGCGGCTTCCGCACCCTGCTGGGCGTTCCGCTGATGCGTGACGGCGCCGTGACCGGCGTCTTCGTCCTCGCCCGCTCGTCGGTCTCGCCGTACAGCACGCGCGAAATCGAACTGGTGCAGACATTTTCGGATCAGGCGGTCATCGCGATCGAGAACGTGCGGCTGTTCGAAGAGGTGGAGTCCCGCAACCGCGACCTAGCCGAGTCGCTGGAACAGCAGATGGCCACCGGCGCAATATTGCAAGTGATCGCCGGATCTCCTACGGACATTCAGCCTGTGCTGGACGCCGTCGCTGAAAGTGCCGCTCGGCTCTGCGACGCCTATGACGCAACGATCTATCTGCTGCGCTCCGACAGGCTGGCTGTGGGAGCGCATCACGGACCGATTCCGATTGACGGCACTGGCTTGCCGGTTGCGCGCGACATCGTTACCGGCCGCGCCGTATTGGATCGGGTGCCGGTCCACGTTCCCGACTTGACCATCGCTGGAGAGGAGTTTGCAACTGCCCGAATGATGGCTCAACGTCTTGGTTTTCGCGCGATTCTCGCCACTCCGCTGTTGCAGGAAGGAAAAGCAATCGGAGCGCTTATGATCCGGCGCATCGAGGCGCGACCCTTTAGCGACAGCCAAATTGGCCTTCTCAAAACTTTCGCCAACCAGGCCGTCATCGCAATCGGCAATGTGCGGCTCTTCGAAGAGGTGCAGGCTCGCACCGCCGACCTTGGCGAAGCATTACAGCAGCAGACCGCGACCGCGGATGTGCTCAAGGTCATAAGCCGCTCCGCATTCGACCTGCAGAGCGTCCTGCAGACACTTATCGAATCTGCTGTGAGGCTCTGCGGTGCGAAAACGTCTGGCATCTTTATGCGGGACGGCGATGTCTTCCGGCTTGCGGCAGCCTACGACCAAACCCCGGAGTATCGCGCGTATGAAGAGGCGAATCCGAGTCCGATCAGCCGACAATCCTGGGTCGGCCGAACAGCACTCGACAAGGCAGTCGTCCATATTCCGGATGTTACCAAGGACACCGAACATGGCCTTCCCGAAGCTCCGCGACTCGGAGGTTATTCGGCTGTGCTCTGTGTACCGCTCATGCGCGAAGGATCGGTAATTGGCGTCTTCGCAATGACGCGACCCGAACCCGGGCCCTTCACCGATAGCCAGATCGAACTTGTCCAGACCTTTGCCGATCAGGCGGTGATCGCCATCGAGAATGTGCGCCTGTTTGAAGAGGTACAGTCCCGCACGGCGGAATTGAGCGAGTCGCTGCAGCTGCAGACGGCGACGGCCGACGTGCTGAAGGCGATCAGCCGCTCTACGTTCGACCTGCAGTCGGTTCTCGACACGCTGGTGGAATCAGCAGCCAAGCTGTGCGACGCGGACACGAGCGTCATCTTCAAGCGTGACGGCGATCTCTACCGGTGGTCGGCCGAGTACGGCAATTTGCCTGAAGCCGCGGCTTTCGCCAAATCCAATCCCTTCGCCGCCGGTCGCGACAGCGTCACCGGAAGGGTGGCCCTCGAAGCCCGCGCCGTCCACGTTTCGGACGTGCTCGCCGACCCGGACTACGGGGCAACGCAGCTTCAGAAGCTCGGCGGCTACCGGACCATTCTATGCGTTCCAATCTTGCGCGAAGGCGCGCCGGTCGGCGTGTTCGCGCTGACGCGGTCACAGGTGCGGGACTTCACGCCGAGGCAGATCGAGCTCGTCGAGACGTTTGCCGACCAGTCCGGCATAGCGATCGAGAACGTCCGGCTGTTCGACGAGGTGCAGGCGCGTACCCGCGAATTGTCACGCTCGCTCGAGGATCTGAGGACCGCGCAGGACCGCCTCGTGCAAACGGAGAAGCTCGCCTCACTCGGCCAGTTGACCGCCGGTATCGCCCACGAGATCAAGAACCCGCTCAACTTCGTCAACAACTTCTCAGCGCTCTCAGGCGAACTCATCGATGATCTGAGCAGTGTGCTGGCCGGAGCGCCTTTGGAGGCATCCGTGCGCGAAGAGGTCGCCGAGCTGACAGCCATGCTCAAGAGCAATCTCGACAAGGTGGTCCAGCACGGCAAGCGGGCCGATTCCATCGTCAGGAACATGCTACTGCATTCGCGCGCGGGCTCAGGAGAGCATCGTGCGATCGACATCAATGCCGTGGTGGAGGAGAGCCTGAACCTTGCCTATCACGGGGCACGCGCCGAAAAGCCAGGATTCAACGTCACGCTGACGCGGAATTTCGATCCGCTGGCTGGGGATGTCGATCTCTACCCGCAGGAGATCACGCGGGTGCTTCTCAACCTCATCTCAAACGGCTTTTATGCAACGGCCAAGCGCAGCACCGCAGCGAATGGCGCGAGCTATGAGCCGACGCTCTCCGCCACCACCAGGAGTCTCGGCGACCGTGTCGAAATCAGGATCCGCGACAACGGCACCGGCATTCCGCCGGAGGTGAAGGAGAAGATGTTCAATCCATTCTTCACAACCAAGCCAGCCGGCGAGGGCACCGGGCTCGGCCTGTCGCTCAGCCACGACATCGTCGTCAAACAGCATGCCGGCACGATCGACGTCGAAAGCCAGCCAGGCGAGTTCACCGAGTTCCGGATTGTGCTGCCGCGCGCTGCGGCCTCGCTCGCAAAATCGGGAGGTGAAGCATGAGCCTCCTCATCCTGGTCGTCGACGACGAGCCCGACGTCGAGCCGCTGTTTCGCCAGCAGTTCCGCCGCGACATCCGAGCCAACCGCTTCACCCTGGAGTTCGCGCAATCGGCGGTCGGGGCGTTGGAGCAGATCGACCACGCCGAAGGAGTGACACTGATCCTGGTGCTGTCCGACATCAACATGCCCGGCATGAGCGGGATCGAACTGCTGCCGAAGATCAAGGTGCTGCGGCCCGACGTCCCGGTCATCATGATCACCGCCTATGGCGACGCCGAAACCAAGCGCAAGGCGTTGGAGAACGGCGCCGAAGCGCTGCTGACCAAGCCGATCGACTTTGCGGCGCTCAGGCAACAGATCGAAACGCGGCTGGGAATGGTGGCGTGACGGCGCGCATCCTCGTGGTCGACGACGAGCCCGATCTTGAGGTCTTGATCGTCCAGAAGTTCCGGCGTCAGATCCGCGACGGCGCGGTCATTTTCCTGTTTGCCAGCGATGGTGTGGACGCCCTGTCCGTCATCGACGGCAACAGCGACATCGACATGGTGCTGTGCGACATCAACATGCCCCGTATGGACGGCCTGTCGCTGCTGGAGAAGCTGCAGCATGCCGAGGGGCAGCAGCTTTCGACGGTCATCGTCTCCGCTTACGGTGACATGGCCAACATCCGCACTGCGATGAACCGCGGCGCCTTCGACTTCATCACTAAACCGATCGACTTTGCAGACCTGGAGACCACAATCGCCAAGACCTTGAAGCATCGCGAGGTGCTGCACGAGGCGCATCGGCGGCAAGCGGTCGCGGAGCGGGCGCATGCATCGCTGTCGCGCTACTTCTCGCCCAATCTGGCCGAGCGGCTGGCCGGCGACGCCGACGGGTTGGCGCTAGCCGGGCAGTGGCGCGAGGTCGCCTCGCTGTTCACGGACATTACCAGCTTCACCACGCTGGTGGAAACGATCGACCCTGCCACGTTAGGCGCGCTCCTGAACGACTATTTGGCCGGCATGACCGACGTCGTGTTCGCGCATGAAGGCACCGTCGCCAAGATCGTCGGCGATGCGCTGCATGTGCTGTTCGGCGCGCCTGGCGAGCAGCAGGACCATGCGGCGCGCGCGGTTGCCTGCGCGCTCGAGCTCGACGCGCTGTCGCAATCGTTCCGCGATAGTTGGCGCGACAAGGGCGTTGCGGTCGGTACGACCCGCATCGGCGTCCATGCAGGTCCGGCGCTGGTCGGAAATTTCGGCGGAGGCCGCTTCTTCGACTACACGGCCTATGGCGACACCATCAATATCGCGGCGCGGCTGGAAAGCGCCAACAAGCAGCTGGGCACGCGTATCTGCGTCAGCGGGAGCGCGGCTGCAAGGGTCGACGGCTTCCGTGGACGGCCGGTCGGCGATCTGATGCTGCGCGGCCGGGCCGAGGCGCTGCGCGCGTTCGAGCCTTTGTCGTCAAAGCAGTATGATGATCCTTCGACGGCGAGCTATCTCGAAGCCTTCGGCAGATTGGAGGCCGGCGATGCAAACGCGCTTACGGCTTTCGCCGCGCAGATCGGCAAATGTCCGGACGACCAGCTCGCCAGCTTCCATCTCAAGCGGCTGCTCAACGGCGCCAAGGGARCGCGGATCAGCCTAGACTGATCTTTGCGCCTGTCGCGACCGCGACCGTAGGCCTCGTCGCCGGCAATGTCTGCTTTCACGAGGCGGCAAAGGTGCCCTCAACGGCCGACAAAAGGGCAAAGCGGTCATGGGCGATGGGCGTTCGGAGGTGTGCGATCGCCCCCGCCGAGAAGCTGCATTATACCTCGACTACGGGGGGCTTGTCYGCGCAATGGCTAGCCCTCTTCCAGCCCTGCGATGCGCAAGCCCTCGAGGATCGCTGCCATGCGCGATGGATCGTATTCCGGCAGTCCTGCCCTGATGCTCGCGATGGTAACGTCGGGCGCGAGTGTCCGAAATTTGGCCAGGTAGCGACGTGCTTCATCCATTCGGCCGAGCTGTGCATTTGCCGCGATCAGCATCCAGTAAGTCGGGTCGAGGCCTGCGTTCAACGCCATTGACCGCTCCGCGGCTTTCAGCGCCTCGACATAGTTGCGACGCGCCATGTGCACATGAGCAATCGTGGTCATGGGCCACGGTGCCGTAGGGTCGCCCGGGCTCATGAGGATCGCGCGCCGGCTATGGGTGAGTGCGTCCTCCAGATCCCCGCAATGGAGTTCGGCAATGCCTGCGACCATCAGCACAAACTGGCTGTTGGGGTTCGCCTCGACGGCATTGGCGACGATCTGCATGCCTCGGTCGTACTCCCGCATGGTCACCAGCGTCAGCCCGCATTGCGCCAGCACGGTCGCATCGCCCTGCGGATCGGCAAGGGCGCGGCGCACCAGATCGAGACAAGCGGACCGGTCGTCGCCGGTAAGCTCGGGCCAGCCCATGGCAATGCGGAACTCGAGGGCAAAACAGGCGCCGATGAGGAACGCCGCGTAGTGCGGTTCGAGCGCGACTGCCTGCATGAATAGCTCAAAGGCCTCGGCGTTGTCCTCGGGCCGCGCGCTGTACGTCTTCGACAGCGCTCTCAGGTAGAGATCGTAAGCATCGAGGCTTTCCGGGCGTTGCCTGCGGGAGCGTTCGATTTCGGCCTGTCGGATCTGCGGCTCGATGACGCCGATAACGCTTTCGGCAATGCGGTCCTGCACGTCTAACACGTCTGCGACGACACCATCAAACCTATCGGCCCAAAGATGCGCCCCGGCTATCGTCTCGATGAGCTGTGCGGTGATGCGAAGCCGCTCGCCGGAGCGTCGCACGCTGCCTTCGAGCACGTAGCGGACTCCGAGCTCCCTGGCGACCTGCCGCACGTCGATGGACTTGCCTTTGTATACGAAGCTCGAATTGCGGGCGATCACCGCAAACGATTTGAAGCGGCTGAGCGCGGTGATGATGTCCTCAACTATGCCGTCGGCAAAGTAGTCCTGCTCCGGGTCGCCGCTCATGTTCTGGAACGGCATCACCGCAAGCGCCGGCCTGTCGGGCAGGCGCTCTGTCGGACGTGATGGGCCGAGCTGCTTTGCACCATCCGGGCTCCAACGATAGGCGCGGACAGGCCGGGCTATGTTCTTCAGCGCCTGCTCGCCCATATCTTCAAAGCGCAGGCCGCCGATCTTTCCCGCGGCATCTTCCTGCACGCGTCCGGAAACGCAGATCCCGCCCGGCTCCGCGATCCCCTCAAGACGGGCGGCAATGTTGACCCCCTCGCCGAAGACGTCGCCGTCCTGTTCGATGATGTCGCCGACATTGATGCCGATCCGGAATTCGAGCCGTTCGTCGGCTGCAACGGCGGCATTGCGTTCTGCCATACCGGCCTGCACCTCGACAGCGCAGCGCACCGCATCGACGACACTGGCGAAATCCGCCAACAGCCCGTCACCCGTCGTTTTAATGATCCTGCCGCGATGCTTGGCAACACAGGGATCGAGGTGCTCACGGCGATGGCTGTTCAAGCGACCGAGGGTACCTTCTTCGTCAACGCCCATCAGCCGACTGTACCCGGCGACGTCAGCCGCAAGGATCGCCGAGAGCTTGCGCTCGACGCGGCCGATTTCCATCCGAGTCCCMTCCTGGCGTCAGGATCATATGCGCCCAGATCGACCGATCCAAGGCCGCTCTTCCGGTTCTTTGGGGGTCGCGCCAACCATGCCCACCAGTATGTCCGCTGATGGCCAACCGTGACCTCCGGAGTGGTCGCCGCTAACGTCCGCTTTCAGGCGATCGCAAAGTCATGCTCAACGGCCAATATGAGGCGCAAAGCGGTCATCCGACCGCGCGGCCGGCGGAAGACCCATTTGGGTCCAAAGCCAGACTTCACAACCAGCAGGCATTGCGCCGTTGGCG
>NZ_JBFULQ010000229.1:0-8546 GCF_054049815.1 Mesorhizobium sp. P5_C1
GATCATAGCCGATCGCATGATCCCTGATCTCGACGGCCTGTCGATGATCAAGGCGGTACGCGCAGCAGGCGTGCGCACACCGGCGATCTTCCTCACCTCGGTCGGCGGCGTCGACGACCGCGTCGAGGGGCTCGAGGCCGGCGGCGACGACTATCTCGTCAAGCCCTTCGCCTTTTCCGAGCTTCTCGCCCGCATCAACGCGCTTGGCCGCCGGCCGGCCGCGCAGGAGCAGAAGACCGTTTTGCGGGTTGCCGACCTCGAAATGGACCTGATCATGCGCCGCGTCACGCGTCAGGGCCAGCCGATCGACCTGCAGCCAAGGGAGTTCAGCCTGCTGGAGGTGCTGATGCGCGGCGAAGGACGCGTGATCACCCGCACCATGCTTCTGGAGCGCGTCTGGGATTTTCACTTCGACCCCAAGACCAGCGTCGTCGAAACCCATATCAGCCGGCTGCGGGCCAAGATCGACAAGCCTTTCGAAACCCAGCTTATCCACACCGTCCGCAACACCGGCTACAGTCTGCACGCAGCGCCATGACCGGAGCATGGCCCCGCCTGCTGCGCAGCACGCCATTCCGGCTCGCCCTGACGTTCGCCTTCCTTTTCATGCTCGCCTTCGTGCTGTCGGGCGCCATCGTCTACCAGATGATGAGCGCCGATCTTGCCGAGCAACTCGACGACACCATCAAGGAAACCTACGCGGTCATCGCGGCGACCTATGCCGACAAGGATCTCAAGGAGCTTGTCGAGACCATCGAAAGCCACTCCATGCGCAGCCCGAAGAAGGAACAGCTGTTTTCGCTGACCGACGCAGCCGGGATTTGCTTGGCCGGCAATTTCACGGCAGCTGGACTTCCCGACGGCTTCTCGATGTTCAACGCCGAAATGCCCGGCGTGCCGCCCGGCGCTGAATACCGTGCCTATTCCGGCTCGATTGGCGGCAACAATCTGACGGTCGCCTTCAGCCTGTCCGAGACCGAGGAACTGGAAACGATCATGCTGATGAGCTTCGGCTGGGCGACGCTGATCATCACCGGGCTGGCGGTCGCCGGCGGCGCGCTGCTCGCCTCGCGCGTCCAGCGCCGGCTCGACGGCATCGCCGCCACCATGGTGGACGTCTCGCATGGACGGCTGGATACCCGCATCCCGCTGACCGGCAAGGACGACGACATCGACATCGTCTCCCGCCAGGTCAATGCGGCGCTCGACCGGCTGTCGGCTTTGGTCGAAGGCATGAAACAGGTCAGCGCCGACATCGCCCACGACCTGAAGACGCCGCTCAACCGCCTGCAGATGATCCTGGAAGGCGCCGCCGCCGGGGCCGCGCAGGGCCGGGAGGTCTCCGACGATCTGGCCGAGGCGCGCGCCGAGGGTCACCAGATCAACGAGACCTTCGATGCGCTGCTGCGCATCGCCCAGATCGAGGCCGGCGCCCGCAGGGCGCGCTTTACCGATGTCGCACTCGGCGAAATCCTGCAAACCATCGCCGAGATCTACACCGACGTGGCCGAGGACGACGGCAAGGTGCTGTCGTCGACCAAACTGAACGAAACCGCGAACCGGATCCATGGCGATCGCGAATTGCTGACGCAGATGTTCGCCAATCTGGTGGAGAATGCGCTCCGCCATTGCCCGCCCGGCACAACCATCAAGCTGTCGGTGACGCGCCAGGGCGATCGCGTTGTCGCCAGCGTCGCCGACAATGGACCCGGCATTCCTCCGGACGAGCGCGAGAAAGTGTTCCAGCGGCTCTACCGGCTTGACCACAGCCGGTCCACGCCGGGCAGCGGCCTCGGCCTTAGCCTTGTCAGGGCCATCGCAGACCTGCATGGCGCATCGATCGCCCTTGAGGATTGCCGGCCGGGCCTCGCCGTGGTGGTGAGCGTTCCGCTGGCATTTGGTTAGCCGGCGATCCGGCTTGGGTCCTGAAAGTCCCGGCTCCACCGAGTCAGATCAGCGGTCGATGCGGGTCGACAGGATGATCGACGACAAGGTTCGCTCGACCCCGTCCATGGCGCCGATCTGGTCGAGCAGCATATCGAGGTCCCGGATCGATGGCGCGTCGACGGTGACGATCATGTCGAAATTGCCGCTGACCGAATGCAGTGTCCTCACCGGCGCCAGCGCCTGCAGGCCGCGCACCACCTTGTCGGCGAGCTTCGGCGTCACGGTGAGCAGCACATGCGCCCGCACCAGCCCCTGCTCGTAGTCCGGCGCCAGCCGGACGCCGTAGCCGGTGATGATGCCGCGCTGCTCCAGCCGTTCGATCCGGCTCTGCACCGTCGTGCGCGAGACACCGAGCTTGCGCGCAAGTTCGGCGGTCGAGGCACGCGCATTGTCGCGCAGCAGGGAGAGCAGGGCCTGTTCGGCTTCACTGAGCATTTCGACGATTCCCTCCGGCATAATGCACAATCAGAGTTTCGTTTCGAACAATTCCACGCTTCCTTTCGACGAGCAAGCTGCGATTCTGATGCATATCTCCCAGAAGTGCACAGCGCTTTTGGGACAAACGACATGCATAAAACAATGTGCTCAGGTTCAGCTTTTGGGTGAGGGACGTTTCATGAAGAAAATTGTTGTTGTCGGCGCCGGCAAGATCGGTTCGACCATTGCCGAAATGCTCGCCGCCACCGGTGACTACCACGTCACCCTCGTCGACCGCTCGGCGGCACAGCTCGCTTCGGCCGAACTGCCGGGCACGGTTGCCACGCTGGAACTCGACATCGAGGCATCGGGCGCGCTCGAGGCGGCCTTGGCCGGCAAGTTCGCGGTGCTCAGCGCCGCCCCCTTCCACCTGACCACGCGCATCGCCGAGGCAGCGGCAAACGCCGGCGTGCACTATCTCGACCTCACCGAGGACGTCGTCAGCACCAGGCGGGTCAAGCAGCTGGCGCTTTCGGGCAAGAGCGCCTTCATCCCGCAATGCGGACTGGCGCCGGGCTTCATCTCGATCGTCGCCAACGATCTCGCCAGCCGCTTCGATTCGCTGGAAAGCGTGCGCATGCGCGTCGGCGCGCTGCCGCAGTATCCGTCGAATGCCCTGAACTACAATCTGACCTGGAGCACCGACGGCGTCATCAACGAATATTGCGAGCCTTGCGAGGCGATCGTCGAGGGCGAGCTGATCGAAGTGCCGCCGCTGGAGGAGCGCGAGGAGTTCTCGCTCGACGGCGTCACCTACGAGGCGTTCAACACCTCGGGCGGGCTGGGCACGCTGGCCGAGACGCTGAAAGGCAAGGTGCGCACGCTGAACTACCGCACCATCCGCTACCCCGGCCATGCCGCGATCATGAAGGCGCTGCTCAACGACCTTGGCCTGCGCCACCGCCGCGACGTGCTGAAGGACATTTTTGAAAGCTCCCTGCCGGCGACGCTGCAGGACGTGGTCATCGTGTTCGTCACCGTCTCGGGCCGCAAGAACGGCCGCCTGCTCCAGGAAACCTACGCCAACAAGATCTATTCCAAGCGCGTCGGCGACGTGGTGCGCAGCGCCATCCAGATCACCACCGCCTCCGGCATCTGCGCCGTGCTCGACATGCTGGCCGACGGGACCTTGCCCGCGACCGGTTTCGTCAAGCAGGAAGACATCGCGCTCGACGCCTTCCTCGCCAACCGTTTTGGCCGCGCCTATGCGCAGCACGAAATGGTGAGCCGGCTCGCAAGCTGAGATTTCGGGCCGTTCTTGCCTTCTCCCCTTTCGGGAGAAGGTGGATCGGCGCGCAGCGCCGAGACGGTTGAGGGGTGTTGGACGGAGAGCTGTCGGTGCCACGCCGGAGCACCCCCTCATCCGTCGCCTTCGGCGACACCTTCTCCCACAAGGGGAGAAGGGAAAGCCACCATTCAAATATGCAGCGCGTGCCCCAGCGCCTTGAGCGCCGCTTCCTGGAACCCTTCGCCTTGCGTCGGATGGGCATGGATGGTGCCGGCGATATCCTCCAGCCTTGCGCCCATTTCAAGCGCCAGCCCAAAGGCTGCCGCCAGTTCCGACGCGCCCTGGCCGACTGCCTGGATGCCGAGCACCAGATGATTGTCGGCGCGGGCAACGACACGGACGAAACCGTCTTCGCCGAGTTTCGTCATCGCCCGGCCGTTGGCGGCAAACGGGAACATGCCGATCTTGATCTCGCCGCCCGCCGCCTTGGCCTCCTCCGGCGACAGGCCGGCCGTCACCAGCTCGGGATCGGTGAAGCAGACGGCGGGAATTGAGCGCTTGTCCCAGCTGCGCTTGTGGCCGGCAAGGATCTCGGCGACCATCTCGCCTTGCGCCATCGCCCGGTGTGCCAGCATCGGCTCGCCGGTGACGTCGCCGATGGCGAAGATGCCACGCATCGAGGTGCGGCACTGGTCGTCGATGCGGATGAACTTTCCCGCCATGTCGAGGTCGATCTGGTCGAGCCCCCAACCTTCGGTCACGGGCTTTCGGCCGACGGTGACCAGGATTTTGTCGGCGGCAATCTTGGCGCTCTTGCCGTCCGATGTCTCGACCAGCAGCGCGCCGCCCTTGTTCCCCTTGGCCTTCGCGCCTGTCATCACCTCGATGCCGAGCGCGGCGAGCCGCTTGACCACCGGCCGCGTCAACTCGGCATCGTACTGCGCCAGCACGCGCGGCAAGGCCTCGACCACGGTCACCTCAGCGCCCATCTTGGCGAAGGCGATGCCGAGTTCGAGCCCGATATAGCCACCACCGACGACGGCGAGCTTCTTCGGGACTTCGCTTAGGGCCAGCGCCTCGGTGGACGAAATCACCGTGTCGCCGAACGGCAGGAACGGCAGCTCGACCGGCGCCGAACCAGTGGCGATGACGATCGTCTCGGCGCGGATCACCTGCACTCCGGTCTCGGTCTCGACGGCGACGGTCTTGCCGTCGCGGAACGTCGCCCAGCCCTGCACGGTCTTCACCCCAGCCTTCTTGAGCAGACCGGCGACACCACTGTTGAGCCGGCTGACGATGCCGTCCTTCCAGGCGACGGTCCTGGCAAGATCGAGCACGGGAGCGGTGACCGAGATGCCGAGCGGGCTGTTGCCGCCCGCCATGTGCGACACCTTCTCGAACTCCTCCGCCGCATGGATAAGTGCCTTGGAGGGGATGCAGCCGACATTGAGGCAAGTGCCGCCCGGCTTGCCGGCCTCGACGATCACCGTATCGACGCCGAGCTGGCCGGCACGGATGGCGCAGACATAGCCACCAGGACCGGCGCCGATGACGAGCAGCTTGCAGGAGATTTCTTTCATCGTGGCATCCTAACTCGTTGTCGCGCTGGATCGGAAAGAACACTCCGTCGAGATCCTTCGCGCCCCCCTCTGTCCTGCCGGACATCTCCCCCACGAGGGGAGGAGATTGGCTGCATCGGCGCTCCGCTCACTCCTCAAGCGGCGAAAATTGGCGAAAGCCGGTGTGACGTCCGATCTCCCCCCTCGTGGGGGAGATGCCTGGCAAGGCAGAGGGGGGCGCTGTCCCGCCGGCATCTCGATCGTTCCTTCAATCCACAAAAATCAGCGCCGGCGTTTCCAGCAACGACTTGATGCGCTGGATGAAGACGGCGGCGTCCCAGCCGTCAATGACGCGGTGGTCGAAGCTGGAGGACAGGTTCATCATCTTGCGCGGCATGAACTGGGTGCCGTCCCAGACCGGCCGCACCATCATCTTGTTGACGCCGATGATCGCCACTTCCGGATGGTTGATGACAGGCGTCGTCGCCACGCCGCCCATGGCACCGAGCGAGGTGATGGTGATGGTCGAGCCGGACAGCTCGTCGCGTGTCGCGGTGCCGGACTTGGCCGCCTCGGCAAGCCTGATCACCTCGGCGCCGCACTCCCAGATGTCGCGCGCCTCGGCATGCTTGACCACCGGAACGACCAGCCCCGACGGCGTCTGCGCGGCGATGCCGATATGGATGCCACCATGCTGGTGGATGATGCCGGCCTCGTCGTCGAACAGCGAATTGAGATTGGGCTGGTCTGCTATCGCCTTGACCATCGCCCGCATCAGGAACGGCAGCAACGTCAGCTTCGGTCGCTCCCCCTTGGCCACGCGCTTTTCCTTGTTCAGCGCTGCGCGCAATTCTTCCAGCGCGGTGACGTCGATCTCCTCGACATAGGTGATGTGCGGGATGCGCGATTTGGACAGCGTCATCTTCTCGGCGATCTTGCGCCGCAGCCCCACCACCTTGATGTCCTCGACGGTATCGTTGCGGGCGAGGCCTGATGTTTTCACAACTTGGGGTCCGCGCGCCAAAAAAGCTTCGATGTCCTCATGACCGATGCGGCCGGCCGGGCCGCTTCCCGAAACCTGCCGCAGATCGATCCCCGCCTCCTTTGCCCGCAGGCGGACCGCGGGCGACGCCAGCGGCTTTTCGCCCTCCTGACGCGGTGCGCCGGAGACGGAAGGCTGCCGCGGGCTTTTCGAGACGGCGGGCGCAGGTTTCACGTCTGTCCCGCTCGCCTTTGGCGGCGCCTTCGCGGCTGGCGCGGCGGTCTCGGGCTTCGGGGTCGGCAGCTTCGCCGGCGGCTCAGCGGCCACCACTTCAACCTCACCGCCCTGCGGCTTCACATTGCCCTCGCCTGCCACCTTCAACCGCACGATCGGCGAGCCGATCGCCACCGTGTCGCCGATCTCGGCGCCCAGCCAAAGGATTTCGCCATCGACCGGCGACGGAATCTCGACCGTCGCCTTGTCGGTCATCACCGCGGCAAGCACGGTGTCCTCGCGCACGATATCGCCGATCTTGACGTGCCATTCGACGAGCTCTGCCTCGGCGACGCCTTCGCCGACATCGGGCAACTTGATGATGTGTTCGCCCATCCTAAGCTCCCATGGTTTCCAGCAGCGCCCGGCCGACGCGCGCCGGACCGGGGAAATAGTCCCACTCCTGGGCATGCGGGTAGGGCGTGTCCCAGCCGGCGACCCGCGCCACCGGCGCCTCCAGATGGTAGAAGCAGTTTTCCTGCACCAGCGCCGACAGCTCGGCACCGAAACCGGAGGTCAGCGTCGCCTCATGCACGATGACGCAGCGCCCGGTCTTCTTGACCGAAGCGACGATGGCGTCGAGGTCGAGCGGCAAGAGGGTCCGAAGATCGATGATCTCGGCATCGATGCCGGTTTCCTCGACGGCGGCCTGCGCGACATAGACCATGGTGCCGTAGGCCAGCACCGTGACCGCCGAGCCCGGCCGGCGGATCGCCGCCTTGCCGAGCGGCACCGTGTAGTGGCCGTCGGCGACCTCGCCGAGCGCATGCTTCGACCACGGCGTCACCGGCCGGTCGTGGTGGCCGTCGAACGGCCCGTTGTAGAGCCGCTTCGGCTCGAGGAAGATCACCGGATCGGGATCCTCGATTGCCGCGATGAGCAAGCCCTTGGCATCATGCGGGTTGGACGGCACCACGGTCTTCAGCCCCGACACATGGGTGAACAGCGCTTCGGGGCTCTGGCTGTGCGTCTGGCCGCCAAAGATGCCGCCGCCGGTTGGCATGCGCACCACGATCGGGCAGGTGAAATCGCCGTTCGAGCGGTAGCGTAGCCGCGCCGCTTCCTGGGTCAACTGGTCGTAGGCCGGATACATGTAGTCGGCAAACTGAATTTCCACGCATGGCTTCAGCCCGTAGGCGGCCATGCCGATGGCCGAGCCGACAATGCCGGATTCGTTGATCGGCGCATCGAAGCAGCGGCTGTTGCCGTACTTGGCCTGCAGGCCTTGCGTGCAGCGGAAGACACCGCCGAAGAAGCCGACATCCTCGCCGAACACGACGACTTTGTCGTCGCGCCCCATCGACACATCCATGGCGTCGCGGATCGCCTCGATCATGGTCCGTCTTGGCATGGTCAGACCCCCGCCTGCTGGCGCTGGCGCCGCAGATGCGGCGGCATCTCGGCATAGAGCCCCTCGAACATGTCGCGCGTCGACGGCTTGCCGCCGGCATGCAGCGTGCCGTGGCTCTCGGCTTCTTTCTGCGCCGCGATCACCGTGTCGAGGATTTCCGCCTCGGCCTGCGCATGCCGCTCGTCCGACCAGACGCCGAGCTGGATGAGGTGGTTCTTCAGCCGCACGATGGGGTCGCCAAGCGGCCAGGCGTCGGATTCGGTCTTTGGCCGGTAGGCCGAGGGATCGTCCGAGCTGGAATGCGCGCCGGCGCGGTAGGTGACATATTCGACCAGCGTCGGCCCGAGATTGCTGCGCGCCCGCTCGGCCGCCCATTTGGCCACCGCATGGACGGCGAGATAATCATTGCCGTCGACGCGCAGCGACGGAATGCCGAAGCCGAGGCCGCGGGCAGCGAAGGTGCCTGAGCCGCCACGCGCAATGCCCTGGAAGGTCGAGATCGCCCATTGGTTGTTGACAACATTGAGCACCACGGGCGCCTTGTAGGTGGAGGCGAACACCAGCGCCGAATGGAAGTCGGATTCTGCCGTCGAGCCGTCGCCGATCCAGGCGGCGGCGATCTTCGAATCGTTCGAGATCGCCGAGGCCATCGCCCAGCCGACCGCCTGGATATACTGGGTCGCCAGATTTCCGGAGATCGAGAAGAAACCGTGCTCCTTCGACGAATAC
>NZ_JBFULQ010000230.1:0-8529 GCF_054049815.1 Mesorhizobium sp. P5_C1
GTTGCGTAGAGATCGGCCGCCGCGGTCTCGAGCGCCAGGTCCATGCTTTCAAGCCGCGCCCGGATCGGCAGATAGGCGAACGGGATGCAGAAGGCGGTGTGCGCGGCGACGAGGTAGCCGAGCCCGGAATAACCGGTCCAGATCTTGATGCGCGAGAACACAATCAGCAGCGCCACCGCGGTGACGATCTCCGGCACCATCAGCGGCTGGTTGATGAAGGCGTATTTGAGGGTCAACCCCGGATATGGTTTGGTCCTGGTCGTCGCCAGCGCCGCCATCGTGGCGGTGATCGTCGCCAGCATGGCGGCGACAGCGGCGATCTGGAACGAGCGGATCGACGCCTCGATGACCAGCCCATTGTTCCAGGCGATGTGAAACCAGCGTAGCGAAAAGCCTTTCCAGATCACAATGGAATCATTGTCGTTGAATGCGTAGACCACGAGCGTGGCGATCGGCAGGTAAAGCAGGAAGAAACACAGCATTGCCACGCTGACGAAGCCGTTCTGCCGCCGGACGTCGAAGMGATTAGCCATGGGCGCCATCCGACCTGGTCGTGTTGCGGACATAGAACAGCAGCGCCACCATGACGATCGCCATCAAGGTGATCGAAAGCGCCGCACCAAGCGGCCAGTTTCTGCCCTGGCCAAACTGCAGCTCGATCAGGTTGCCGATCATCAGATTGGTGCCGCCGCCGAGCACCCTCGGCGTCACATAGGCGCCGAGCGAGGGGATGAAGACGAGGATCGAGCCGGCGACGATGCCCGGCGTGACCAGCGGGATGATGATGCGCCTCAAAACCTCGAACCGCGTCGCGTAGAGGTCGTAGCCCGCCTCGACAAGGCGGAAGTCGATCTTCTCCATGCTGGCGTATAGCGGCAGCACCATCAGCGGCAGGAACACGTAGACCATGCCGGCCAGGACGGCGAAATTGGTATACATGAGCTGCACAGGATGGTCAGTGATCCCAAGCAGCTGCAGCACCGAATTGATGATGCCGTCATTGCGCAGCACCTGTTGCATGGCGAAGGTGCGGATCAGAAGGTTGGTCCAGAACGGGATGGTGATCAGGAACAGCCAGATGTCGCGCCGGTGATCCGGCCGTGTGGCAATGAAATAGGCGGTGGGGAAGCCGAGGATCAGGGTCAGCACAGTGGTTGCCAGCGACAGCGACACCGAGCGCCAGAAGATCGACAGATAGGCGGTGGCCAACGACAGCGTGTCGTCGAACACGTCACGCTCGAACAGCACGCTCACCCAGGCATCGGTCGAGAACTGCCATTTCACATCGCCGTAATTGCCTGGCGTCAGGAAGGAATAGACGACCACGATCAGCAGCGGCCCAAGGGCCGCGACGAAGACGATCAGCAGCGCCGGGGTGGAAAGCAGCCAGCGTGACCTGATGTCGTCACGTTCGGCCTTTTCGGCTACCTCTATCGCGGTCGCCATGGCCCTAGTCCTTCAGCACTTGGGCAGCGTCGTCGCCGATCGATATGCCGACCTTGTCGCCGTTTTCGAAGCCGCAGCTGGCGCTGCGCGAGTTCTGCTGGCGCACCATGAAGACGTTGCCTTCATCCAGCCGGACATGGATGTGCGTGTCGGTGCCGAAATAGACGATGGTCTCGATCATGCCGGTCAGGTCGCCGCGGCCTTTGACGAGCTTGGCATGCTCAGGCCGGACCATCAGCGTTGCGTTGCCGCCGGCGCGGAAATCCGCGGCGGCGGTCGCGCAGATCTTCGCACCCGAGCGCAAGGCAATTCGCGCCCGGCCATCGCCTGCACTTTCGACCATGCCGGTCAGGAAGTTCGTCTCGCCGATGAAGTCGGCGACGAACCGTTCCGCCGGGTGGTCATAGACGTCCCAGGGCGTGCCGACCTGCAGGATGTTTCCCGCCGACATCACCGCGATGCGGTCCGACATCGTCAGCGCTTCCTCCTGGTCATGGGTGACGAAGATGAAGGTGATGCCGGTCTCGTGCTGCAGACGCTTCAGCTCGATCTGCATTTCCTTGCGCAGCTTGTAGTCGAGCGCCGACAAGGGTTCGTCGAGCAGCAGCACTTTCGGCTGCGGTGCGAGCGCTCTGGCGAGCGCCACACGCTGCTGCTGGCCGCCGGATATCTGGCTGGTTCGGCGATTTTTGAGCGCCTGCATGTGGACGAGCTTCAGCATCGCGTCGACACGCGCCTCTATCTCGGCCTTCGGCCTGCCCAGCATCTTCAGGCCAAAGCCGATGTTGTCGGCCACGGTCATGTGCGGAAACAGCGCATAGGACTGGAAGACGGTGTTGACCGGCCGCTTGAACGGCGGCAGCGGCGCGATGTCCTGGCCATAGAGCAGGATTTCGCCGTCAGTCGGATAGTCGAAGCCGGCGATCAGCCGCAGCAACGTCGTCTTTCCGCAGCCCGACGGGCCGAGCAGTGTGAAGAATTCATTTTCGCGGATCGCGACGGAGACGTTGTCGAGTGCTCTGACCTGGTCCTGACCGGTTCCCCGAAAGATCCTGGTGACGCCCTTCGCCTCAACGGCGGGCCGTATGGCTGTCAAGATATTCCCCTCTCCTCCGTGGTCATTCGCCGGCGCAAACCGGCTGACCAACTTGATCCTCACCGCTAGGGATAACTATGACTAAACATACAGTCAATATCTTTTTGCGACCACGAGCGGGGCATCAACCGTTGAAGATGCGGCCGATGCGTCGGTGAACCCATCATGATGTGCTCAGGACGAGGCCGTTGATGAATTGGGGGCAAGTCGTGGCGTGACCGCCGCGGCCTGCAGGGTTTGGATCAAGGTCATGCGCCTGTTTCTGGCGGCCGTGCTGCTGATGACCATGGCGCTCTTCTCCGCTGCGCGCGGCGAGGAGCGTATTGCGTTGGTTGTCGCCAATCCGGTCTATGAGGGCGTCACATCCTGGTCGCGGCGATCTGTTGGCGAAACCACTCGAACGTCCGCTCGATACCCCCCTGGTAGCCGGTTTTTGCTTCCCAACCAGGAAGGACATGCCTCGCCAAAGTCAGGTCCGGACATCGGTTGGTTGGATCCTGGGGAACCGGAGGCTGGTGCTCGATGCGGCTGCCGGGGACAAGCGAGCTGACGAACTCAGCGATGCGCAGAACCGAAACCTCTTGATTGTTGCCGATGTTCAGCGGACCGCGGTGCGAGATGCTGTCGCGCCAGAAGAAACGTTCCAGTCCCTCGACGATGTCGTCGACATAACCCCAGCTGCGCGATTGGGACCCGTCGCCGTAAACCGTCAGGACCCCTGTCGTCAGAGCCTGGATGACAAAGTTCGAAATGGCGCGGCCGTCGTCCATCCGTGTTCGCGGCCCATAGGTGTTGAAAATCCTGACGACACGAACATCAAGCCCGCTGACCCGCTGCTGCTCGAACAGCAATGCCTCGGTGCAGCGCTTGCTCTCATCATAGGCGGCCCTGGGACCTGTGCAGTCCACCGATCCCCTGTAACTTTCGGATTGCGGGGAAACCTGGGGATCGCCGTAAATCTCCGAGGTCGAGGCAAAGCAGAAACGACCGCCGGGCTT
Organism: Mesorhizobium sp. P5_C1; assembly: GCF_054049815.1. Lineage (NCBI taxonomy): Bacteria > Pseudomonadati > Pseudomonadota > Alphaproteobacteria > Hyphomicrobiales > Phyllobacteriaceae > Mesorhizobium > Mesorhizobium sp. P5_C1. Next base: position 3,541 of record NZ_JBFULQ010000230.1, read on the forward strand.
GAGCAGCGTCAGAAGATTGAGCGCACCACCTATGTTGGCCTTTATCGTGCGTATCGGCTCGCGCATGTACCAAATCGGCGAAGCGGGCGACGCGAGATGGATGATCTCGTCAAAGCGCTGACTGGATGAAAAGCTTTCGGCGTCGGCAACCTGGAGGCTGAAACGCGGGTCGGTGACATGCGCAATGTTGTCTCGCGTGCCGGTCCATAGATTGTCGACGACGACCAGTCTTTCCAGATCGCTTCGCCGCAGCAGACGGTCGATCAGATGTGAGCCCAAGAAACCRCAGCCACCTGAAACCAACACGCTGCGCGACATGGAAAATTCCCGCTCCAGACACCCGGCCAGTCAACGCGCCGCAGGGCTTGTTTCCCAAGAACATCGAATAGCTGGCTACCGCCACCGACCCAAAGTTCATCCGCCAATCAAGGTTCTCATCTACGTCGCGAAGGGCCGCAGGCGCAACGAGCAAGCTTTGTCGCACGCCATCGACGCGCGCGGGCCACCGGCCTCGGCTCAGGGAGAAACAACAAAATGTCTTCGGGAGTTACAGCGCCCGTTGCGGGCATGGCGTTCCGGCTGCGTCGCCGCAGCGCGACGCCGTGGGCTGAGGCCGAAAGCTCATCTCTTCGGACTGGCGCACCAGTGCGGCGAAGACAAGAGCGAAACTTCCCAGCATCAGGAAGACGATGATAAGGCGTGCTACCGGCAATATGTCGGCCTCGACTGGCTAGGCCCCCGCCACCATCCACTGTCGGCTACCATGACCGATGCGGCTTTACGATAGTTTAACCTTCGTCTTAACCATCACATTCGCGTTGCCTTTGACATGATGCGCGAACGGCAGATCTGCATTTCGCCGTTTTGCGATCGCCTGCCGGCCGGAACAACGGCTCTCTTTGCAGACGTACCCTGCCCATGCTACCCCGGCGCTGGCGCGGCCCCGGTAACCGGCTGCCGCCAATCGGTCGTCATCGGGGAGCCATGAGCCAAACCGCCAGCCGCATCGCCTTCGTCTCGTCCGACACCGTTGACGCCAAGACGGCGCTGGAAAGCCTGTCGGCGCGCTATGGACAATCCTCCATCGAGGATGCCGGGATCGTCGTCGCCCTTGGCGGCGACGGCTTCCTGCTGCAGACCCTTCGCGACACGATGGGGACGGGCAAGAAGGTCTACGGCATGAACCGTGGCACCATCGGTTTCCTGATGAACGAATATCGCTCCGGTGGACTTACCGAGCGTCTCGCGGCCGCCGTCGCCGAAACGATCCGCCCGCTGGAGATGCTGGCGGAGACCTCGGAAGGCGAAACGGTTTCGRCGCTGGCGATCAACGAGGTGGCGCTTTGGCGCCAATCCTATCAGACGGCCAAGATCCGCATCACCGTCGACGAGCAGGTACGGCTCGAGGAACTGAGTTGCGACGGAGTGATGATCGCGACGCCTGCCGGGTCCACCGCCTACAATCTTTCCGCGCATGGGCCGATCCTGCCGCTAGACGCGCCGCTGCTGGCACTGACCCCGGYCAGCCCGTTTCGCCCGCGCCGCTGGCGCGGCGCGCTGCTCTCCAACAAGGCGACCGTGCGCTTCGACATCCTCGAGCCGGAAAAGCGGCCGGTGAACGCCGCCGCCGACCATACCGAGGTCAAGGCGGTGACCTCGGTCACGGTGCGGGAATCACCAACCGCGACGGCAACGTTGCTGTTCGATCCCAATCATTCCTGGAACGAACGCATTCTCGCCGAGCAGTTCCGCTATTGAGCTAGCGCAGTGATCAACGCCTCGATTAAGCATCGCGATTAAGGTTACAACTTCACAATCGTGCCATTCCCGCCCGTTTCTGTTGACAAATCGTGGGCTTGCGCCTAATCGCAATACCAATCTTGCAGGCGCGTGGCGCTTGCCGCGACACACATGCTGTTGCGCTTCCCCGAACCAGCCAAAGACAACAACACTTGTCCTCAGACACCACGACCGCTCCAGAAGCGTTGACCTTTTCAGACCTAGGCCTGTCGCCGAAGGTCCTTTCCGCAGTCACCGATGCCGGCTACACCCAGCCGACGCCGATCCAGGCCGGCGCCATCCCGCACGCGCTTCTCGGCAAGGACGTGCTGGGCATCGCCCAGACCGGCACCGGCAAGACGGCATCCTTCGTGCTGCCCATGCTCACAAGGCTGGAAAAGGGGCGCGCCCGCGCCCGCATGCCGCGCACCCTCATTCTCGAGCCGACGCGTGAACTCGCGGCTCAGGTCGAGGAAAACTTCGTCAAATACGGCAAGAACCACAAGCTCAACATCGCGCTGTTGATCGGCGGCGTCTCGTTCGACGAACAGGACAAGAAGCTGGAGCGCGGGGCCGACGTGCTGATCGCCACGCCCGGCCGCCTGCTCGACCACCGCGAGCGTGGCAAGCTGTTGCTCAACGGCGTCGAGATCCTCGTCATCGACGAAGCGGACCGGATGCTCGACATGGGCTTCATCCCCGACATCGAGCGCATCTGCGAGATGATCCCGTTCACCAGGCAGACGCTGTTCTTCTCGGCGACGATGCCGCCGGAAATCACCAAGCTCACGGAGAAATTCCTGCACGCGCCAGTGCGCGTCGAGGTCTCGAAGGCTGCGTCGGCCGCCACCAACATCATCCAGCGCCTGGTCAAATCCGGCTCCAAGCCGTGGGACAAGCGCGAGACGCTGCGCAACCTGATCAAGGCCGAGGACGCGGAGCTGAAGAACGCCATCATCTTCTGCAACCGAAAGGTCGAGGTGTCGGAGCTGTTCCGCTCGCTGCTGAAGTATGATTTCGATGCCGGCGCGCTGCATGGCGACATGGACCAGCGTGCGCGCATGCAGATGCTGGCCAATTTCCGCGATGGCAAGCTGCGCTATCTCGTCGCTTCCGACGTCGCCGCACGTGGCCTCGACATCCCCGACGTCAGCCACGTCTTCAACTACGACGTGCCGATCCATGCCGAAGACTACGTCCATCGTATCGGCCGCACCGGCCGCGCCGGGCGCTCGGGCAAATCCTTCACCATCGCGACCAAGTCGGACACCAAGTATATCGACGCCATCGAGCGGCTGATCGGCAACAAGATCGAGTGGCATGATGGCGACCTGTCGACAGTGGTCGCCAGCGAAGGCGGCGAGGACGATGCTCCGCGCCGTGGCAAAGGGGCGCCGCGCCGTGCAGGTCGCAAGGACGACGATCGCAAGGACAGGGGCGAGCGCAAGAGGGGCGGCGAACGCCGCTCCAAACACAGCGAGGAAGACGCCCCGGCCGTCATTGCGCAGCAGGACGAACAGCCTGACGTGGCAGAGACCGCGGTCGCCGACATCGGCGAACGGCGTGCGCGCAAGGAAGCGATCCRCTCGGAAAACACCGAGCGCAAATCATCCGATCGCAACGAACCGCGCGCTCCGGAACGTGGCGACACCAGGCCGCAGCGCGACAGCAACCGCCCAGCCCGCCACCGCCAGGAAGACAACGACGCCACTGTCGGCTTCGGCGACGACATGCCGGCCTTCATGCGGATCGTCGCCAAGGTCTGATCCCCAAGAGCCGCGCGTCCCTAGGATGCGCGGCAACCGCAAAACCGGCTCGATCTGCCCGGTCGCTCCTGACCTGGGAACCTTAAAACAGCCCGTCGATGCTACAGGCCTTTGAGTTCCAGGCGGGATGCCAATAAATCCAGAAACGCGCGAACCTTGGCCGAAGATGACCGGCCTTCCTGCCACAAGGCATGGATCGGCACCAACGCCGGCTCGAATTCCATCAAAACCAGCTCGACCCGACCATCGTCCACCAGATGTCTTATCTGCCAAAGCGGCGAGAAGCCCAAACCCAGTCCGTGGACTGCGGCGGCATAGACCGAGGTCATCAGATTGGAGCGAAAGGCGCCCGAGACCTTCACGGCCCGGGGTTTCCCGTCGACCTGAAACGTCCATTCACCTGGGCGCTCGTTGACGGTTCTAACGATGCAACTGTGCTCACTCAGTTCGAAGGGATGGGTCGGCCGGCCGCACCGCGCAAAATAGGAAGGCGCGCCGAACACAACGCGCCGCAACGCTCCCAGGCGTTTGGCTTTCAAGCTGGAATTCGGCAAGTCGCCGATGCGGATTGCCAGATCGAGACCTTCAGCACCAAGATCGGCAAATCCATCGGAAAGTTGAAGATCGACCTCGACCCGGGGAAACGTCCGCATGTATTCGGCGATGACAGGCATCAGGACGTTCGGCCCAAACAGAACCGGCGCCCCGATGCGCAGGACGCCCGATGGTTCCGATCGTTGATTGATCGCTTGAAGACTTGCGTCGTTTATCTCGTCGACCGCGGGCTTGATCCGGTTGAAAAAGGCTGCCCCGACTTCACTCGGTGTCGAGCGACGCGTTGTTCTGTGGACCAACTCGACGCCGACTGATTCCTCCAATGCCGCCAAGGATCGGCTGACCGACTGCAGCGAGCGGTTCAGCCGGCGCGCGGCAGCCGTCAGACTTCCATGCTCGATGATCGCGATGAAAGCCTCGAAATCGTCTATCCGGCTCATGTATTCTCCCGGTGATCGATATAATCTATCACAAAATCGGACAATTGTAACGCCGTTTGCGACATCGTACCTCTCTGCAAGTTGTCCCACGAGGACAGGCTTGATGGAAGGGAGTTGTCATGCAAGCACCCAATCCAACCGTACTGGTTGTTGGCGCCAGCGGCCGATTTGCCGGATTGGTCGTGCCCGAACTTGTGCGCCGCAATGCCACGGTTCGCGCGCTCGTCCATGATCCGGCGAACGCCGAGAAGGCCCGAATGCTAGGGGCATCCGAGGTCGCCACTGGCGATTTACGCAATCGCCGGAGCCTCGAAAGCGCTGTCGAGGGCGTTGCCGGTGTCTTCCATATTGGACCGGCCTTTGCCCCCGATGAAGCCGCCATGGGGGTTGCCATGGTTGAAGCCGCTGCGCAGGCGGGCGTTCAGAAATTCGTCTTCTCGTCGGTGATC
>NZ_JBFULQ010000231.1:0-8522 GCF_054049815.1 Mesorhizobium sp. P5_C1
ATATCTACCTTCTAGTAGGTAGGTGACAATATCAAGCGCGAAGGAGAAATCGAAATGCTTGCTAAGACGACTGAAGCCAACCTGGTCCAATCCTCAACCGCCTGGCTCAAAAGCTACTATTTCACACGCTTTGCCGTTTCGACCGCCTGGGTCCTCCTGGCCTTCACGGTAGCCAAGGCAATGCCTCCCCTGGCAGCCATCATGCTGGTCGCCTATCCGGCTTGGGATGCGCTGGCCAATTTCATCGACGCCCAGCGCACCGGCGGCTTGAACCGCAACAAGACGCAGTTGCTCAACTTCGTCATCAGCATCATCACGACGGTAGCGGTCGCCATTGCTCTCGGAAAAGATATGAACACGGTGCTCGCCGTCTTCGGCGTCTGGGCGGTCCTGTCGGGCCTTTTTCAGCTTGCAACCGCGGTCAGGCGCTGGAAGTCCGGCGCGCAGTGGGCAATGGTGTTGAGCGGCGCTCAGTCGGCACTGGCAGGCATTTTCTTTGTGAAGATGGCGGGCAGTGCGGCGACGATCGACATCACCAACATCGCTCCCTATGCGGCCTTCGGCGCCTTCTACTTCCTCGTTTCCGCTGTCTGGTTGACGGTAAGTGATGCGCGGCGCAAGTCGGCTCAAGCGGCTGGCTGAAGAGCGTCAAACGCTCCTGTCCTCCAAGCCCCTCAATCGGAGCGCTGCCCTGCAAGGTCGGCGCTTGCATGATGCGGCGGCGTGTAATGCCTTGTTTTGATGGAAACCGCGATCACTCGCTCATATTCTGAAGCGCATCATGCTTGATTATTTCGACGCAGCGCAGGCTGACCAAGCGAATGATGCCCTTTTCCTTCAGCCTGGTGAATATTCTTGAGACCGTCTCGATGGTGAGGCCGAGATAGTCGCCAATGTCGACGCGCGACATCGGCAGTTCGACCTGCCGAAGCGCGCCTTGGCGCTCCGCCATATCGACTAGGAACGCCGCGACGCGCTCGATGGCGTTCTGGCGGCCGAGGACCAGCAGATGCTCCTGCGCCCTGGTCAGCCCCTTGAGCGCCAACGGCAGCAACTGACGGGACATGTCAGCCCCGGCGGCGATGCGGAAGACGCGGACCCCGGTCGCGTTGATTGCTTCGGCGAAGAAATGATGCGTCGTGTCTGCTTCGAAGCCAAATGTCTCTCCTGCAAGGTGGAAGGCGCTTATCTGCCGGCGACCGTCGGCGAGCAGGCGGTACACACGAACGGCCCCAAACTCGATTTGATAGAAAGCTCCGGCCTTCTCGCCCTGGGCATAGATTTCCGCACCGGCGGGAAAGAAGCTGAGCGGCTGCAACGGTGCCGGGTCGAATGCCGCCGGCAGGCTCGGCTGGGCAAAATGCGACGGCAGCGAAATTTTGGAGGTCGTGTAGGCGTGCATGGCTGTTTCCCCGGTTGATCCGTGTCACAGCAATCGCTCGAATCCGCGCCGCGCGAAATTCGGTTATGTCCCTACGGGATACTACCTAGACTCCCCTTGTCGTGACGATTTCGACAGCGTTGTCAGCTGGGAATTTTCGGCAGGGTCGGCCATAGCCAGAGAACGCATTGTGGTCCAGGTGTTCGGCCTTCGGCACCTGATACAAACGCGTTTGCGGTGGATCAAAGCTCGCACTGTTCGTCGCCACTATGAATGGCGCAAACGACCGCTCGCCATACGCCCGGTTGACGGCCACCTCGCTGCAAACTGGTCCGGCGGTCATGAACCGAATGGCGCGCGAATGCGTTGGTCGTCCGTTCACGGCGATTTCGATGAATAGCGGCGCATGTCGCGATCGAGCGGCATTCACAAATGGGGACTATAGGAGCCAGACATGACCGAGCACACGACGACAGCAACCCCCGGCAGGCGGCTGTCCGAACGCCAGTTGCACGACATCAATGCATACTGGCGCGCCGCCAACTATCTGACGATCGGGCAGATCTACCTGCTCGACAATCCGCTGCTCCGGGAGCCTTTGCGGCTGGAACACGTCAAGCCGCGTCTGCTTGGCCACTGGGGAACATCGCCGGGCCTGAGTTTCATCTATGCCCATCTCAACCGCGCCATCCGGCTGAGGGATGCAAACATGATCTACGTCTGCGGGCCGGGCCACGGCGGTCCGGCGATGGTTGCCAATGCCTATCTCGAAGGCACTTACAGCGAGCTTAGTCCGGACATATCCCTGGACGAACAAGGCATGCGCAAACTGTTCCGGCAGTTCTCCTTTCCGGGCGGAATTCCAAGCCATGCCGCACCCGATGTGCCGGGCTCGATCCACGAGGGTGGCGAACTGGGCTACGCGCTTTCTCATGCCTTTGGCGCAGCCTTCGACAATCCAGACCTTGTCGTTGCCTGCGTTGTCGGCGACGGTGAAGCGGAGACCGGGCCATTGGCTGCCGCGTGGCATTCAAACAAGTTTCTCAACCCGGCGCATGACGGGGCAGTGCTGCCGATCCTGCATCTGAACGGCTACAAGATCGCCAATCCCACTATCCTTGCCCGCATTCCCGAAGAGGAACTGCGCGCGCTGTTCACCGGCTATGGCTACGACCCGCTTTTCGTCGAGGGCGATGACCCGACGTTGATGCACGAGCGGATGGCAACAGTGCTCGACGATGCGCTGGACCGCATCGAAGTGATCCAGAAAGGTGCGCGCGGCGGGTCTGCCGACGCGGGGTTGCGGCCGAAGTGGCCCATGATCGTGCTGCGAAGTCCGAAGGGCTGGACCGGTCCGAAGGAAGTCGACGGGCTGAAGACCGAAGGCTTCTGGCGCGCGCACCAGGTCCCGTTGTCTGGCCTTGCGGAAAATCCGGCGCATCTGACGATGCTCGAGGAGTGGCTGAAAAGCTACCGGCCGGATGAGTTGTTCGATGCCGCTGGTGCCCCTGTCGAGGCGATCCGTGCCACCACGCCGCAAGCCGCGCGGCGCATGAGCGCCAATCCGCATGCCAATGGCGGCCTGCTGCGCCGGACCCTCGATTTGCCCGGGCTGCGGGACCATGCCGTGGCCGTCGCTCGGCCCGGCGCCGTGAAGGCCGAGTCAACACGTGTAATGGGCGGTTTCCTTCGGGCTGTGATGGAGTTGAACGAGGCCGCGAAGAACTTCCGCATCGTCGGCCCTGACGAGACGGCCTCGAACCGCCTTCAGGACGTGTTCGAAGCCACCGAGCGCGCCTGGATGGAAAAGATCCTGCCCGAAGACGTTCATCTCGGCCGCGACGGCAGGGTCATGGAAATCCTCTCCGAGCACACCTGCCAGGGCTGGCTCGAAGGCTATCTTTTGACCGGGCGGCATGGCCTGTTTTCCTGCTACGAGGCGTTTATCCACATCGTCGATTCCATGTTCAACCAGCATGCGAAATGGCTTGATGCCTGCCGTGACATCCCGTGGCGGCAGCCGGTCGCCTCGCTGAACTATCTGCTGTCGAGCCATGTCTGGCACCAGGAACACAATGGCTTCAGCCATCAGGATCCCGGCTTCATCGATGTCGCCCTCAACAAGAAGGCCGACATCGTGCGCGTCTATCTGCCGCCGGATGCCAACACCTTGCTTTGCGTGACCGATCACGTGCTGCAGACATGGAACCGGATCAACGTCATCGTCGCCGGCAAGCCGCCGTCGTGGCAATGGCTGCCGATGGACAAGGCCATCGTCCATTGCCGGGCAGGGATCGGCATATGGGACTGGGCATCGACAGAGAACGGCGACGAGCCAGACGTCGTGATGGCGTGCGCCGGCGACGTTCCGACCCTTGAAACGCTGGCGGCAGTGCAGATCCTGCGGCATCACGTTCCTGAGCTCAGGATCAGGGTCGTCAACGTCGTGGACCTGATGACGCTGCAGCCAAAGGAATATCATCCACACGGCCTGTCGGACCGCGATTTCGATGCATTGTTCACCACCGGCAAGCCTGTCATCTTCGCCTATCACGGCTACCCGTGGACCATCCACCGGCTTACCTATCGGCGCACCAATCACGACAACATCCATGTCCGCGGCTACAATGAGGAGGGCACGACCACCACGCCCTTCGACATGACGGTCCTGAACGGCCTCGACCGGTTTCACCTCGTGCAAAGCGTGCTTGACTGGGTTCCGCAGCTCAAGAACGTGCAGGTTGGCCTGAAGCAGGCAATGGAGAGTAAGCTGCTCGAGCATCGAGCCTATATCCGGGCTCATGGCCAGGACATGCCGGAAATACTCGGCTGGAAGTGGGATCAGGATCCCGATGCGGCGTCGACCGGTCGCCGCTGAGGACGATCGCATGACAGACGCTGTCCTGGTCCTCAATGGCGGCTCCTCCAGCCTGAAGTTCGCCGTCTTCGAGGAACGCGACGCGCTTCCCCTGCTGTTGCGCGGCAACGTCTCGTCGCTGGCCGGGCACCCGCGGCTGCGTGTCGAAGCCACTGCGGGTGAGCCGGCGACAGACAAAAGCCTGGGTGACGGACCGATCGACATTGGCAAGGCATTCGCGGCCGTCGCCTCTGTGCTTGCCGATCACGACCTCCTGCGCCGCATAGGCAGGATCGGGCACAGGATCGTCCATGGTGGCCGCAATTTCACCGGAGCGACGCTGCTCGACGGGCCCACACTCGACGCACTGCGCCTGCTCGAGCCGCTCGCGCCAATCCATCAAAGGATCAATCTCGAGCTTGTCGCCCTGGCCGCTGAGTTCCTGCCGCAAGCCCTCCAGGTCGGATGCTTCGACACGGCATTCCATTCGGCCCGGCCGGAGGTCGCCAAGATCTACGGCCTGCCGCGCGCGATGACCGAGACGGGCATCGTTTCCTATGGCTTTCACGGCCTGTCCTACAGCCATATCGCTTCGAAGCTGCGCGACCGCTACGGCGCGCGCGCTGGAGGCCGAGCGATCGTTGCCCATCTGGGCAGTGGTGCCAGCCTCTGCGCCATGGACTCCGGACGAAGTATCGCCACGACGATGGGGTTTTCGACGCTGGACGGCCTGGTGATGAGCACGCGTTGCGGTGCCCTGGACCCAGGGATAATCCTCCATTTGCTGGAGGACGGTAAGCTGTCGCCCGACGAACTGGTCACGCTTCTCTATGAGCAATCCGGCCTGCTCGGAGTGTCGGGGATATCCGGAGACATGCGCACGCTGATCAGTTCCGAGGATCCTGCCGCCGCCGAGGCGATCGATCTCTTCGTATATCGAATCGGGCGCGAGATCGGGTCGCTGGCGGCTGCCCTCGGAGGTCTGGATACGCTGGTGTTCACGGCCGGCATCGGCGAGAACGCGCCGTTGGTCCGGGAGAAGATCGGTGCCGCGGCCGGTTGGCTCGGCGTCGGCATCGACCATGAGTTGAACCGGAGAGGCGAGGGCGTGATCAGCCTTGCCGATTCCAGCGTCAACGTGCTTGTCATTCCCACGGATGAAGAGAGGGCAGTCGCCAGTGATGTACAGGCTGCATCCCAGGCGGCATCGCTGCGCGGGACCTGACGGGTAGGCCTCCCTTGCCGGACAAATGACTTGGCCCGCTCGCCCACTCGCCCCGTACTTCCAGGCGTCATATCTCTAAGGCCGTTCGACCCTTGCCACCTGATAGGTGTGCATGGTGCCGTTGCGTTCGATGGACACGTATTCGCCGGTGACGAAACGTTCGTCGCCGAGGTGGAAGCCGATCTCGTCATCGCGGTCGCCTTCTGCATAGTCGAAGTACCACTGTCCACCGGGCTTGCGCCGCAGAAGACCGACCAAGTCTTCTTCGTCAGCACGAAAACGGCGAACGCGGCAGGAACCCCGGTGCGACTTCCACTCGTCGGCGTCGATCCGTCCGTCGCTCTTCAATGGGGCGAGCACATCATAGCCCTCTTCGCGATCACCGCCCGGATGGCCCTTCTCGCGGGCAAGCAGCAGCCGGACATGCCGGAATTTCGGGGTAAGATCTTTCAGATCTGTCATGGCGAACTCCCTTGACGGAGTTCATAGCGCGATGACCAGATCTCGCCTTGATCCGGATCAAGAGGGCCTAGTCGTTTCTGCGCGGTCAGAAGGTCGCTAGCAGCACCATGGCGCAGTAACCGGCACCTGCAGCGATCAGGGTCGCTACGGCCAACGGCAACCAGAACCTGACCGGGCCGGCAACGACCGCCAGCGAGACGCGACCGGTCGCGTTTGCCGCCAGCGCCGCCAGCACTGCCTGCCCCACGGTTTCGACAGGGACCGAATGCCTGACCAGGCGCAACGCGCTGAGCACCGAGACATCGACATCGAACGTTCCGGCAAGCGCCGAGCTCGCCAGCAAGCCGCGCCCGCCGAATTGACCCGCCAGTGCGGCGCTGGCGGTCGAGACCACCGCAAAGAGCAGGGCAAAGAGCAGCAATGGACCAAGTTCGAATGGATTGCGCGTCAGCCCACCACCTTTTTGATCCCCGCCGACGCGCACCAACAGAAATGCGCCGCAGGCCGCGAAGGCGAATGCCGCCGCAATTGCGGGAATGCCGGCTGGGACGAATACGCTCGGTTGGATGATCAAAACCACCACGCAAACGCGCAGCGATGAGACCATCGCTGCCAGCGAAGCTGCCCCTGCCAGCGGTAGCGGATTGCTCGACGACGTCGCGTTGCGGGCAAGCGCCACGGTCACGGCTGTGGAGGAGACGATTGCACCGACGAGCGAGCTGACGAGCAGACCCCGCGTGGTTCCAAGAACGCGAAMGGCGACATAGCCAGCGAACGATATCGACGCCATCAGCACCGTAAGGAACCAGACCTCCCAAGGATTGAAACCGCCCCATGGGTCCATGGTCCGGTTCGGCAGCAAGGGCAGGACAATCGCGGTCATTACCGCCAGGATCAACGCCGAACGAAGCTCGATCCAGGTCAGTCGTCGCAACAGGCCGTGCAGGACCTCGCGACTGGCAAGTACCGCCGCGAGCGCGGCCCCTCCAGCGCAAGCAACCCGATAGTCGCCGGCTACACAGAGTGCGCCAAGCGCGAACACGCCCAGGCCGGCCATGACCGAGGTGACGCTGAAATCCTGGTCATGAGCAGCTTCTCGCGCCTTGTACCACGCGAAGATCGCGGCAAAGGCGATAAACCCCGCGACCAGCACCGAAACCGCGTCAAGGGCTTCGGCCAGGGCGGCCAGAATGCCACCGAGCAGGCCGGATATGCCGAAGGTTCGAATACCGGCCGTACGGCTGCGATCGGGTGCGTCCCGCTCCCGCCAGCCACGCTCCAGTCCGACGAGCAGGCCGATTGCCAAGGCAAGTCCGAGCCGGGCGATGAGCGGATCCATGGGAGGCAGTTTACTCGCCCGCTTCCCTGCCCGACACCTGCTGAATCAGAATTCGGAAGAACACAGGTGACGCGCTGTCTGAAACGGGAGGTCTTGCCGGCTTGAGGGCACCGGGCTCCCACCAGTCCGCGTGCTTGCTGAGCACGGACCATGCATGGTCGCGCTCGACCTTGTGGCCGATCTGATCCGGCAGTTCCTCATAGCGGCCGTCGACCACCACGCTTCTCCATCCTCGCCCTTTGCCGCGTTCATCGACCTCAACGCACACCAGCGGGTTGCCTCGCATCCACTCGATCTTCTTGCCTGGCATCGAAAACGCGTAAAGGTGATTGTCTGAATGGGCATAGTGTATCGGCACGACGTAAGGCTGGCCGTCCTTCGCGCATGCCAAACGACCGATCCGGTTGGCGGTCAGCAATTTCGTGCATTCCAAGGCAGAAAGGCTACGGATCAGCATCGGTGCGATCTCCTACTTTTTCGAGGTGGCCCCGTCACGCTGCCGCTCAGTCTCGATTGTGGGGCGGCCGGCGGGCTTCTTGAGATTCTTGCGTTGGCGGGTCGCTTGCCGCAGGGCAGCTTCGTCCATTGCAGCGACAACAGAGCTGTCGGAAAGCTGAGGGAACGACAAGTAGTGGTAGCCCAGTGCACCGAACCGCGCTGGTTGACTAAGGCAAATCACCCGGTCGGCTTCGCCAGCCAATTCCGATATCGTATCGCGCGGTGAAACAGGAACTGCTACGACGACCTCCTTGGGGGCTCGTTTTCTCAGGGCACGAATGGCAACCTTGATCGTCGTTCCTGTTGCCGCGCCGTCATCGACGATGATCGCCGTCTTCCCCGCGATCGATAAGGGTGGATGCTTTGCCCGATAGGCGARCCGGCGACGTTCAAGTTCGGGTCGTTCCTGCGCGATCAAGGCGCGAAGTGCGTCATCATCGAGCGAGTAGGCTTCGACAATCTCCCGGTTCAGCACGATGTCCGGCGGTTCGCCGTCCACGATTGCGGCAATGGCCAGTTCAGGATTTCCCGGCGCGCCTACCTTGCGCACGATAATCAGATCAAGCGGTGCCTTCAGAGCTTTGGCCACTTCGGCGGCAACCGGAACCCCGCCACGCGGCAGCGCGAGCACGACGGGCTGGCGCAATCGAAGCTTGCCCAGTTCGATGCCGAGCTTCTCTCCAGCCTCCTTGCGGTCGCGGAACATCATCAGTCCGCCGGCCAGAGTTGATGAAGTGACTTCCTCATCGAATTTCTCACC
>NZ_JBFULQ010000232.1:0-8518 GCF_054049815.1 Mesorhizobium sp. P5_C1
AAACGATCCGATTTCAACAGCAGCCGCCTGACGAAGTCCAGTTGCTGCCTCACGTCTTCAGCGTGGGGCAGCATCACGCAACCAACAGGCAATGAACAGACGGCGCTTGGAGGCGGCATGCCCGCATACCAGCGCCGCGAATCCTACCGAATGGAGAAAACAATGTTTCACTACCTCAAGCATGTTTCGATTGGGCTGAAGGCTCGCAGAACCGAGAGGGCTTTACGCGCTCTGCCAGACCATATCCTGAAGGACATAGGCCTTCGACGCGATGCAATCTCGTATGCCGTTCGAGAGCATCTGAAGCACGATCGTATTTGATCGTTCGCAACTAGATGGAATTGGAAAATGGAAATTCTTATAAACATGGCGAACATCATGTATGTGGTCGCTTACTTCACGCTGGATATTTTGCGGCTGCGGATGCTGACGACTGCAGCAGCAATCTGTCTCGCCGTGTACTTCTACAGCCAGCCGGCGCCGCTCATGAACGTGGTCGGCTGGAATGTCTTCTTTGTGCTTCTGAACCTCATCCAGATCGGCCGCATCTTGACGTCTCGCTACGTTAAGGTGCGGTCATACTCTCGCGGGGAAAATGCCGGCGGGCGCATGCGAAATGGCGGATTTTGAACAACATTGGCGCTCGAAACCGAGACATCAGGTATGAGGCGCATGGTTCCGAAAAGGTGCGGCCAGCGGCTGCTGGCGACTGTCGGCACTGGCGCAAATTCGCGGCAGGCCGGAAACCTGAGGCTGCCGCCTCACACCGCCAGGCGCCCCTGCTCCGCCTCCTCGGCATTGGGGTCGCCCGGGGCCGTCGCCCAGGCGAGTTCGACCAGCGTCACGGTGCGCCGGCCTACCCCGTCGAGCTGGCAGACAATGAGGCCTTGCTCCTCGATGTAGGTGAGGAGACGCCGGGCACGGCGCAGCGAGTGGGAGCCATAGGCGCGGGCGATCGCAGCGTCGCTCGGGCAAGGCCAGCCCTCCTTCGCCGCCCTGGCGATCATCATGAACACGCCCTGCATATCGTCGGGCAGCAGCGAGGCGCGGACCGAGACGTCCTGCCAGGCGTCATCCCCTGCTGCCATGTCGGAGCCGAGCCCGGCGCGGGCGCGCGTCAGCATGCGGCGGAACTCCGGCAGATCGGGCACCACCGAGGCAAGGCCCTCGATGCGGCAGCGCACCACGAACTCTTGATAAAGCACGCCGATGACACGGAAGCCCGCGTCGGGCTGCGCCAGGATGGCGCGCAGCACACGGTCCACACGCTCGCGGCGCTCGGCCAGGTCCTCCGCGCTGATTTGCGGCTCCACCGGCTCGGGGCGGATTTCGAGTGCCGCCGACTTCGCCGCCATTAGTTGATCGAGCAGGTCCGGCGAAGACCGGCGTTGCGGCCGCACGGTCTCGGGCGGCGGCGCTGCCAGGATGATGGCGCGTGCGTCCTCCAGCGCTGCTTCCGGCAGCGGCATCAGCCGCGGCGTGCCGTTGCGCGGACTGGTGTCGGTCGGGCCGATGCGCAGGCCGAGCGGCCGGCGTGACAACGCTGGACCGAGCGCCATGAACTGGCCGCGTTCCAGGTCGCGAAACGCCTCCGCCTGGCGCCGCTCCATGCCCAAAAGGTCGGCGGCGCGCGCCATGTCGATATCGAGGAAGGTGCGGCCCATGAGGAAATTGGACGCCTCGGCAGCGACGTTCTTGGCGAGCTTGGCCAGCCGCTGGGTGGCGATGATGCCGGCAAGCCCGCGTTTGCGGCCACGGCACATCAAATTGGTCATCGCGCCAAGCGAGAGTTTGCGCGCCTCGTCCGAAACCTCGCCGGCCACTGCCGGTGCGAACAGCTGCGCTTCGTCCACCACCACCAGCATCGGATACCAGTGGTCGCGGGCGACCTCGAACAGCCCGCCGAGGAAGGCGGCGGCCCGCCGCATCTGATTCTCGGCGTCGAGCCCCTCGAGATTGAGCACAGTGGAGACGCGGTGGATGCGCGCCCGCTCGCCGGCGCTCTGCAAGCCGCGCTCGGTATGCTCCTCGGCATCGATCACCAGATGGCCGAAACGGTCGCCCAGCGACACGAAGTCGCCCTCGGGGTCGATGATGGTCTGCTGCACCCAGGGGGCGCTCTGCTCCAGCAGCCGCCGCAACAGATGCGACTTGCCGGAGCCCGAATTGCCCTGCACCAAAAGGCGCGTCGCCAGCAGCTCCTCGAGATCGAGCGTCGCCGCGGCGCCTGCGGTCGTGTGTCCCATCTCGATCGCAACGGTCATCTCGACTCAGGCGCTCCTTTCGCAGACGGGCTTATCAACCCGATCACAGCCCGTCGAGCGCGCATGGCCGCCCGCGCCGTGTTGCGCACAGGCCAAGGACCGTCTCCGGATCATCCACAACAAGGGAGCCCTGTGGATAGTAACCAGCTGTTCACCATGTGACGGCGTTCCGATTGAAGCCGCGCCGCATCCGCTTAGCCTGACCTTGCATCGCGTCCCCAACGTGGTGCGTCCCAACCGCCCCCTGGCGACCGACGTTTTCAAGTTCCCTCTCGCAGTATATGTCGGTCGCCAACCTCGCCTGATCCCGCCAAGTTCCGACATCGTCGAGACTCGCCCGCTGGCGCAAACTTTGGGTTGACCGCCCCGGAGCGCGAGGCGACACTTCGCCGACGCTGGAAATGCGAGGAGGAAAAGCGATGGACGAGCCCGAACGGTGGCGCCACATGTCGACAGCGCCGAGGGATGGCAGCCGCATCCTGGTCACGGTTCGCCCGTCCGAACAGGGGCCGGCGGAAGTCGACCTCGCCTATTGGTCGCGCGCCGACCAGTTCGCCAGCGAAGGCTGGCGCGCGTCGGACTCCTCGCCGGGACGCGTCGTCGAATACGCCGAACCGGAACTGAAATGCTGGATGCCGCTGCCGACAGCCAATCTCAGCCGCGCCTCCATGCCGGCCCCCTGGGAGGGTGACGACGCACAGCAGCTCGACGGCTCGGGGATTTGAGGCGCGAAGCCTCAGGCCATCAAGCGAAGTCTTGCAGATTGGTTTCCCGGAGCTTGGCGCCCGCCAGCAGGGCTTCGAGCACCTGCTTCTTGAGATTGAGGCACTGCGATCGGGCAAGCTTGACGATGCCGGAAACGTCGCTCACCTCGCAGGCATGAACCAGGTCTTTCTGCTGACCGATGATCAGCTGCGTGAAGTCGCGCGACCTGAATCCGAGGTGGAGAGCCCTCTCCGACTGGTCGAGTATCTGGCCCAGCAACTGCGCCAGGCGTGAATTTCCGGACAGCTCCGCCAAGGCAAGACGAAAGGCACGATCCGCCGCCAGGAATGCAACGTGGCTGCGCAGCGTCTCCGGCTTCAGCACCTTCCTGGCTGCCTGCCTGACATCTTCGAGCCCGCGCTCTGTGAGCCCCGACGCACCCACCCTGAACACTTCCGGCTCGATCAGACCGCGGACATCGAAGATCTCGGTGACATCGCGCAGCGTCAGTGGCGTGATGACATAGCCACGTCGCGGCTCGCTCCTGACCAGCCCCTCCTGCATCAGCCGGGTCAGCGCCGCGCGGATCGTCGCCTTTCTGATCAGGTATCGATCGCCAATCTGCTTTTCCGTCAGCGTTTCACCGGGGCGAAGCACGCAGGCGACGATGTCGCTCTTCATCTGCTCGTACGCCTGCTCGCTGCGCAGCAGATCGGCGGTCGACGGGGCCGCGGCCGTGCCAGTGGACAGTGCCGGTTTCGTCGATGCGGCAGTCAAATCACGAGGAGTCATGCTTGTTCCGTTCTGGCGATCCGGTTGACGCCGCCATCGACTTTAAGTAGCCTTGAGCATCTCAGAATGATCATCTGGTCACCTCAAAAGGGATAACTGGCAATGGCTGTTCCGGTTGGCTCGCCTCTCTACGCGGTTGTCGATGATATCGTCAACGCTGCCGGAAGTCCCGATCCCCTCGCACGAATAAGGGCGGTGTTGGGCGACCATACGAACTGATCGGCATCTACAGGGGTGGCGAGACGAACTTCATCTATCCCGATGCCGCCAGCAAGCTCGATGCCCCGCGACGGCAGGACTCCACAGCGCCCGTCGTGCTGCACCTGCCCCGGCATACAGTGCATTCGGTCGCCAACACCGGCAGCGCACGGTCCGGCGCGCTTCATGTCTATCTTGGCGATCTCCCGGCGACCCACCGACAACTTTGGGATCTGCAAAGCAATCAAGCCGAGCCGTTTGACAACGATCGCTATCTGGCCGGCGCTCAGCCCATCGAGCGATCTTGAGGCAGGCGCCGTTCTCCCACAAACAAGGGGAGAAGGGAGAGCCTTCCCCTCAGAACAGGAACGACGCCGTAGCGGGGTTTGGGCCGGTGCGGCCGTTTGGCGAATCCATGCCCCGGATCGCCTGCAGGTCCTGCGCATCCAGCTCGAAATCGAAGACATCGAAATTGGCGGCGATGCGATCCCTGCGGATCGACTTTGGAATGACGATCAGCCCTTCCTGAAGGTGCCAGCGGATAATCGTCTGCGCCGCGGACTTGCCATGCTTGTCGGCAATGCCCGCGATGGTCGGGTCGTTCAGCAGCCGACCGCTGCCCAGCGGGCTCCAGCTTTCGATGCGGATGTCGTGGCTGGCATGAAAGTCCCTGATAGCGCGCTGCTGGAACTGGGGATGCAGCTCGACCTGGTTGACCACTGGCGTCACGCCGGTCTCGCCGATGATCCGCTCAAGATGGTCCTGGTTGAAATTCGAAACGCCGATCGACTTGATGCGGCCGGCCTGCCTGAGTTCGACCAGCGTCTTCCACGCCTCGACATATTTGTCCTGGCTAGGCACCGGCCAGTGGATCAGGAACRGGTCGAGTTGCTCTATGCCGAGCTTCTCCATCGTCTCGTCGAAGGCGCGCAGCGCCGCATCGCGCTGGTGTGCGCCGTTGCGCAGCTTGGAGGTGATGAACAGCTCGCCTCTCGGCACGTCGGAGCTGCGGATCGCCTCTCCAACCCCATCCTCGTTCCGATAGCCCTCGGCGGTGTCGATCAGACGATAGCCGGCCTCGATCCCCCAACCCACCACCCGGGCGGTGATATCCTGGTCGACTTGCCACACGCCAAGTCCGAGCTGGGGAATGGCGGAGCCGTCGTTCGACGGTATCTGTTCAGGCATGGCAGGTCCTTTGCAAAAGATGATCCGGGCGGTCCGCCCGGCGCATGCCCTATCTAGGTTCGACGGGGAGCAACGACCAGTCGACAGCGGTCGAATTTGCCGGGTGCGAGCTCATCTCGGCCGGCGCACCGCCCGCACCACCCCGGCGGATACGCTGCCGCAGAACAGGCGTTCGCCGCCATCGGATTCCAGTCCCGAGACGCCCATGCCGGCCGGCATGTCGAGCTTCTCCAGAACCTTGCCGGTTTGCGGGTCGACGCGGCGCAGGTCGCTCTGCTCGCCCTCCCAGGTGGCGTGCCACAGCTCGCCGTCAACCCAGGTCACCCCGGTGACGAAGCGGTTGGATTCGATGGTGCGCAGGATTGCCCCGGTTTCGGGGTCGATCTGGTGAATCTTGCGCTCCCGGTACTGGCCCACCCAGAGCGTTCCTTCCGCCCAGGTGAGCCCGGAGTCGCGCCCGCCGCCGGGCGCCGGAATGGAGGCCAGCACCTTGCCGGTGTCGGGGTCGATCTTCTGGATGCGATCCCCGGCAAGCTGGAAGAAATGCCGGCCGTCATAGGCGGTGCCTGCGTGCGCGGCGACATCGATCGAGCGCAGCGCCTGCCCGCTTTCCGGATCGAAGGCGTTCAGTTTCTCACCGGAGGCAAACCAGACGTTGCGCCCGTCGAAGCTTACCCCGTGCACGGTGTCGACGCCCGGAAAGGGTCCGTATTCGCGCAGGATTTCGGCCGCTGAATGTTTCATGTCTTTGTCCTCACTGAGATGATCGAGCATTTTCGGGGATCATGCTCTAACCGTTTGGCAGCGGGGCCGGGAGTAACAAGGTCGTCGTGAAACCGGCCACAGGCGGCGTCATCCAGCGGCGCGCCCGGCCATGCCCGAACGACTGCACCTTGCCGGCCTCGCCAAGCTGCTCCAGCGCCCGCTGCACGCTGCGCTGGCCGGTGCCAAGCGCCAGCGCCAGCGCCGAACTCGCCCAGGATTCACCATCGGCAAGCAAGGCCAGCACCGCGGCGTGCCGCTCCTCGATCGGCCGCGCCAGCACCACCACTTCGAGCGCATGGCGCGGCGCCAGCGCAAAGCCTTGGCTCGTGGCATTGATGTCGGCAAGCGTGCGCAGTTCGGCGCGCAACCGGCCGATCTCGACCCGCAATCGGGCCCGATGCGATTCATCGGCGTGCCTGCCGCCAAACGCCTGTGCGATAAGCGTCGCCCGCGACACATCCGCCGGCCATGCTTCGGCCAGCGTGCGCGCCAGTGCAAACAAAACCGGCCGCGTTGCCAGCGAGACCATGGTTTCCTGCTGGCGCACGAGATAGCGCAAGGCATCGACGACCAACGCCGGC
This sequence comes from Mesorhizobium sp. P5_C1, assembly GCF_054049815.1. NCBI lineage: Bacteria > Pseudomonadati > Pseudomonadota > Alphaproteobacteria > Hyphomicrobiales > Phyllobacteriaceae > Mesorhizobium > Mesorhizobium sp. P5_C1. Next base: position 6,494 of record NZ_JBFULQ010000232.1, read on the forward strand.
GACGCCTGCAGCGCCTCGACCTCTTCGAGTAGCAGCGGGCGCTGCTGGCCGCGCGCGATCAGCCGCGCCGCCGGCGCGCCCAGCGCCAGGAATGCGTTGTCGACCTCGGCTATCAGCCCCGGAATGCCGGCCCGGCGGGCGGCGTGTCGCGCCCACTCCAACGCGGTACGCGCGGCCCTTGTCTTGAGGCGCCGCATGGCGATGCCGGCGACCGCCAGTTCGTGCGCGGCTCTCGAGGCTGGCGGGAGCGGCGCCGGATCGAGCCCGGCCAGCACGTCTTCAGCCTCATCGAGGCGGCCAATCAACAGCAGGCGCCGCACCTTGAGGTGGCTGGCATGCGCGGCGTTCAGCCGGTCGCCATGCTTTTCCAGCGTCGCCCGCGCAGCATCCAGCGCCTTGGCTGGCCAGCCGAGGTCCCGCGAGACCAGTGCGATCTCCGCCTCGGCGACGACGCATCTGGCGCGCGCCACCGCCTCCTTCGGACCGAAGGCGCGCGCGGCCCGCCGCAATAGCGCCTTGGCGCGGTCGAGGTCGCCGAGCTGCGCCATCGCGATGCCGCGCAACGCCAGCGCCGGCGCGTCCTCGCGCAGGGCGACGCGGTCCAGCGCCCCGAGTGGATCGCCCGCGGCCAGCGCCAATGCCGCTGCCGTGATCAGCGAGTCCATTCAAATCCCGTCACACTTGTAACTCCCACCCCWGCACTGCCCGCCCTAACTTAAGTCATGACCGCCAACCAGCAAGCCGTATCGGCAACAGGCGGCACACCAGGGAAAACAGCAATGACTTGGATGATGACCTAGCCATCAGGACAGGCGGAAGGCGCCGTGGCCGCCGTTGACGCCAATATCGGCACTCGTAGCCTGAGCATCTCAGGTATCGATATTAAGCATCTCGTAAAGGACAATTGACAATGCCTGACTCCGACGATCTGCCTCTCCTCGCGACGAACGACACGGTCGAGCGCGCCGGGCGCCACCCCTGCTGCGGCGGGCCTGCCCATTCAAATCCCGTCACACTTGTAACTCCCACCGGGGCGCTTCATCGCCCTACCCTGCCTCACGATCCGCAAGCAACAACGCGCCGCGCTGGCGCCACAGACTGACAAAGGAGACGAGCAATGACCAAGCACACCGCAATGAAGACCCCACCAATCGTTTCACAGCAGGCGTGGGAAGCCGCGCGCGAAGAACTGCTGGTGAAGGAGAAGGCCACACTGCGCGCCAAGGACGCGCTGGCCGCCGAGCGCCGGCGCATGCCGTGGATGGAAGTGGACAAGGCCTATGTGTTCGAGGGGCCGAACGGCAAAGCGAGCCTGCTCGATTTGTTCGAAGGCCGCCGCCAGTTGATCGTCTACCGCGCCTTCTTCGAGCCAGGGGTTCATGGCTGGCCCGATCACGCTTGCCGCGGCTGTTCGCTCGGCGCCGACCAGGTCGGCCATCTCGCCCACCTCAACGCCCGCAACACCACGCTTGCCTATGCCTCGCGCGCACCGCAGGCCGACATTGCGCGGCTGAAGAAGCGGATGGGCTKGGAGATGCCTTGGTACACCATCACCGATAGCTTCGACAAAGACTTCGGCGTCGACGAATGGCACGGCCACAACGTCTTCATCCATGACGGCGACCGGGTATTCCGCACTTATTTCATCAACAGCCGCGGGGACGAGGCGATGGGCACCGTGTGGAGCTACCTCGACGCAACGCCGCTCGGCCGCCAGGAGATCTGGGAAGACTCGCCCGAAGGCTATCCGCAGACCCCGCTCTACGGCTGGTGGAACTGGCACGACAATTACGATGCCGCGCCCGACCAGAAATGGGCAGAAGTGTCGGCTGCCGGCGAAGCGGCGTTCAGGGACAAGGACGGCCAGTAAGGATCTGCTGAGAGTGTCCGGCCGCCATCCAGCTTGGGTTCCTCGCCCCCGCCAAAGGCGGGGGAGAGGTGGCCGCGAAGCGGCCGGAGAGGGGGCTTTCGTAGGACGCGGCCCCCTCTCCGTCTCGGCTTCGCCGAGCCACCTCTCCCCCACTC
>NZ_JBFULQ010000233.1:0-8454 GCF_054049815.1 Mesorhizobium sp. P5_C1
ACGGCCATCAGCGCCTGGCCAAGCGAGACAGGCAGCAATCCCGACCGCGCCGGGTCGAGGCTGACCGCCTACGGCCATCAGCGCCTGGCCAAGCGAGACAGGCAGCAATCCCGACCGCGCCGGGTCGAGGCTGACCGCCTTGGCATAGGCATCCGCGGCCTCCTTGGGCCTGTTCGCCTTCATCAGGATGTCGCCGCGCAGTTCCTGGAAATATGCATTCTTCGGCTGCGCCTTGATCAGTGCATTGGTCTTGGCGAGCGCGGTGGCTATGTTGCCGAACAGGTACGTCGACTCGGCATCGCCATATTGTGCGGCAAGGCTGCCGGGCATCTTGCGCATCAGCCGCGCCAACCCCGCCTGGCCTTCCATATAGACGGCGATCTTCATGCGCATCATGTCGTGCCGCTGCTGCAGAGCCGGCGGGTCGACCTTGTCGACATTGGGGCTCTGTTTCACCAGCACTTCGAGATTGGCGATGCGGTCCTGCGGCATCGGATGGCTGATCCGGTAGGGATCGACCTGGGCGCCCGACAGCGACAGCGCCGTCTGGAAACGGTGGAACGTCTTCAGCATGCCCATGCCGGACTGGCCGGTGGCGTTGAGATAGGTGATCGCCGAGCGGTCGGCGGTTATCTCCTCGGTGCGCTGATAGGCGAGGATGCTTCGCTGCGCCATCTCGCCGCCGCCCGCCGCCATGCCGATACCGGCGCCGGCAAGGCCGCGGCTGTTGGTGGTGGCACCGGCGACCATGGCGCCGGCCCCTAGCAATGTGGCGATGATGGCCATGGTCTTGGCACGTTCGAGCTGTTCGCGCAGCTTCTGCTGGTGGCCGCCGGCGATATGGCCGGCTTCGTGGGCAATGACGCCGATGATCTCGTTGGGTGTCTCGGCCGTCATCAGCGCGCCGGTGTTGATGAACAGCCGGCGCCCGGTGACGAAGGCGTTGAAACTCTGGTCGTTGACCAGCACGATGTCGATGCCGTCGTTCGCCAGTCCTGCCGCCTTGAAGATCGGCCGCGCATAATCGCGCACCAGCGCCTCGATCTCGGCGTCGCGTACCACTGGCACGTTCTGGGCGAAGGCGCTGACCGAATCCGCCAACGCGACGGCAACGCCAAGCGAAAGCGTCGCAAAGACGCGCGCTGTCCGGGCAATCGTCGATCTGGGTCGGCTCAACATGATGGTTCCACTGGTAGACGAGCGGGCGAAAGATGAAAAGTCGGCGCCGGAAACTTCCTCAACTTGTGATCCTCACATCAATCGGGCATTTGTGCGGCGCATGCGCCCGAGTTTGGCGCCTTCAACCATCGGGAATACTGGTTAAATGGTCGTTTCGCTCTCACGTCGTGGCAATGTCGAGCCCTTCCACGCCATGGACATTCTGGCCGAGGCAAACCGCCTGAAGGCCCAGGGCGTGCCGGTGGTTTCCATGGCCGTCGGCCAGCCCTCCGACCCTGCGCCGATCGGCGTTCGCGCGGCGGCGGCCAAGGCCTTGCAGGACGGACGCATCGGCTACACCGACACGCTCGGCCTCGCCGCGCTGCGCAAGGCGATCGCCGAGCACTACGCCGATCACTATGGCCTCGATATTTCACCGAGCCGGATCGCGGTGACCACCGGATCGTCGGCCGCCTTCAACCTCGCCTTCCTCGCGATGTTCGATCCAGGCGACCGCGTCGCCATCGCCGCGCCCGGCTATCCCGCCTATCGCAACATCATGGCCGCACTCGGCATCGACGTGGTCGAGATCGAACTCGGCGACGCCGCCTACCTGCATGCCGGCCATCTGGAAACCGCACATCGCGAAAAGCCGCTGAAAGGCGTGCTGTTTGCAAGTCCGGCCAATCCGACCGGCGCCGTCATACCGGCCGATGAGCTGGCGGCCCTGGTGAGGACGGCACAGGAGCTCGGCATCGCCGTGATATCAGATGAAATCTATCATCGGCTGGCCTATGCCGCCCCCGATACCACCGCACTTGCCTGTGGCGGCGACGTGACGGTCATCAACTCGTTCTCGAAATATTACTGCATGACCGGCTGGCGCATCGGCTGGATGGTGTTGCCCGAAGATCTGGTGCGGCCGGTAGAACGCGTCGCCCAAAGCCTCTACATCTCGCCGCCGGAACTGTCGCAGATCGCCGCGATCGAGGCGTTCAAGGCGACTGAGGAGCTGGAAGCGGTGAAAGGCCGCTACGCCTGGAATCGCGAGCTGTTGATGAAACGCCTGCCGGAACTCGGCTTTCCGCTGGCGGCACCGATGGACGGCGCCTTCTATGCCTTTTGCGATGTCACCAGGCACACCAACGACAGCATGGCCTTCGCACGAAAGATGTTGGCGCAGGCGCATGTCGCGGCGACGCCCGGCCGCGACTTCGACACCCAGGCGGGGCACCGCACGATGCGTTTCTCCTATGCCGGCAGCCACGACGAGATGGTCGAGGCGATGGCGCGCATTGAACGCTGGTTGAGGTAGCACCATGCCAGAACTCGAACAGGCGCTCGCCGAAGTCGCCGCCGAAATGGCCGAACGCACCGATCGCGGCGCTGTTGCCACCTACATTCCGCAGCTCGGCAAGGTCGATCCCAAGAAGTTCGGCATTGCCGCCGTCACCAATGACGGCCGCGTGCTGATGGCGGGTGACGCCGATCAGGCCTTTTCGATCCAGAGCATCTCGAAAGTGTTCACCCTGACGCTGGCGCTCGGCAATGTCGGTGATGCGCTGTGGCAGCGGGTCGGACGCGAGCCGTCGGGCAATCCGTTCAACTCGATCGTCCAGCTCGAGCATGAGAACGGCATTCCGCGCAATCCGTTCATCAATGCCGGCGCCATCGTCGTTTCCGACATCCTGCTTGCCGGCCACCAGCCGCGCGAGGCGATCGGCGAAATCCTGCGCTTCATCCAATTCCTGGCCGATGACGAGACGATCGTTATCGACCGCGAGGTCGCGGCCTCCGAACGGGCCACAGGCTATCGCAACTTTGCGCTTGCCAACTACATGAAATCCTTCGGCAATCTCAACCATGCGCCGGAGCTGGCGCTGGGCGTCTACTTCCACCACTGCGCCATCGCCATGAGTTGCCGGCAGCTGGCGCTCGCCGGCCGCTTTCTCGCCAACGGCGGCAAGAATCCGGCGACCGGACATAGCGTGGTGTCGGCCGAGCGGGCGCGGCGCATCGGCGCCATGATGCTGACCTGCGGCCATTATGACGGATCGGGCGACTTTGCCTTCCGCGTCGGCATTCCCGGCAAGAGCGGCGTCGGCGGTGGCATACTGGGCATCGTGCCGGGCGTAGCCTCGCTCGCCGTCTGGTCGCCCGGCCTCAACGCCAACGGCAATTCCAAGCTGGGCTCGATCGCGCTGGAAAAGCTGGCCAGGATGATGAACTGGTCGATTTTCGCGCCGTAGAGCGGTCTATTGTTCATGGAAACGCCGCTCGACTGATAGACTTCATGCCCGCCGGGTAAATCTGCAATAATTGCCTTGACCACAGTAATGTCGTCCGTTCTTGTTGGGGACGACTGCAAATGGGTAGCACCAGTCCTTGACCAAGACGGTCCCCTGACGCAGTCTTCTGTTTCAAACCCTGTCTGCAGCGAAAGAGAACGAGTCATGCCCATCGGACGCGTAGGACAGGAATTCATCGTCAATTCGACGGCAACCGGCGGTCAGGTTAGCCCAGCGATCACGGAACTGGCCGATGGCCGCTTCGTGGCCACCTGGCAGTCTTATGACACCGGCGACGGCGATAGCATCTGCATCCGCGGACGAATCTACAGTGTCGACGGCAAGGCGATAGGCAGCGACTTCATCGTCAATTCGACGGCAACGGGCTATCAGAATGCCCCAGCGATCGCGGGGCTGGCCGATGGCCGCTTCGTGGCCACCTGGCAGTCTTATGACACCGGCGATGGCGATGGCCTCTGCATCCGCGGACGGATCTACAATGTCGACGGCAATGCGGTCGGCAACGACTTCATCGTCAATTCGACAGCGGCGGGCAATCAGCTTAACCCAGCGATCACGGTGCTGGGTGACGGACGCTTTGTGGTCACTTGGGAGTCAACTGACACTGATACCGACATCGGCGCCTGCGTCCGCGCCCGAATATACAATGTCGACGGCAGCGCGGCCGGGAGCGACTTCATCGTCAATTCGACGGCAACGCACGACTATCAGGTCGAACCAGAGATCACGGCGCTGGCCGATGGCCGCTTCGTGGCCACCTGGACTTCCTTTGATATCGGCGACGGCTCTGGTTCCTGTATCCGCGCCCGAATCTACAATGTCGACGGCAGTGCGGCCGGCAACGACTTCATCGTCAACTCGACGACAACGGGCTATCAGAATGCCCAAGTAACCACGACGCTGGCGGATGGCCGCTTCTTGGCCTCTTGGGTGTCCGATGACATTGGCGACGGCAGCGGCGCCTGCATCCGCGCCCGAATCTACAATGTCGACGGCAGTGCGGCCGGGAGCGACTTCATCGTCAATTCGACAACAACGGGCTATCAGGTTAACCCAGCAATTACGGCGTTGGCCGATGGCCGTTTCGTGGCCGCTTGGCAGTCCGATGACACCGGCGACGGCTCTGGCACCTGTATCCGCGCCCGCGTCTACAATGCCGACGGCATAGCGGCCGGCAGCGACTTCATCGTCAATTTGACGGCAAGCAGTGATCAGTACACCCCAGCGATCACGCCACTGGCCGATGGCCGCTTCTTGGTCACTTGGCAGTCATTAGACAGTGGTGATGGCAGCAGCGGCTGCATTCGTGCTCAAATCTTCGATCCTACCATCTTTGTCGGCACCTCCGCAGATGACGTCTGGCCAGGCAGCAATGTCTTCGCCGACCACATCAACGGCGGCGACGGCGCCGACACGCTGTCGGGTCTTGGCGGCAATGATACGATCAGCGGCGATGCGGGCAACGACGTCCTCAACGGTGGTGCCGGCGCCGATACAATGAAAGGCGGCATCGGCAACGATACCTWCTGGGTCGACAATGCCGGCGAYSWTGTCMYYGAGGCCAATGGCSAGGGCACCGATACAGTCAACAGTACCGTGTCCTTCAATCTCTCCGGCCAGGAATTGGAAAATCTGACGCTGACGGGAACGGGTGATATCAACGGCACTGGCAACTCGATTGCCAACATCATGTCAGGCAATTCAGGCATCAACACGCTRATCGGSCTTGRWGGCAACGACACRCTGGATGGCAAGGGYGGYGCCGACACSATGCARGGCGGSMYCGGCRACGACACCTACTWYGTCGACAATGCCGGSGATMTCGTCGAYGAGAGYACKGCCGGCGCCAACGGCACCGATRTCGTCAATGGCTAYRTCTCGATCAACCTTGGCGRTGSCRMCCACTTCAAGGGCAATATCGAGAAYGTCGCGCTGCKCGGTGSGGYCGCGATCAACGCCACCGGCAACAGCCTGGCCAACACGCTGACCGGCAATTCCGGCAACAATGTGCTGGATGGCATGGGTGGCGCCGACACGATGAGAGGCGCTCAGGGCAACGACAGCTACTATGTCGACAATGCSGGCGATACCGTCAGTGAGMGCACSGCCGGCGCCTACGGCACCGATACCGTCAAYGGCTWYATSTCGATCAACYTYGGCGAYGGCAACCATTTCAMGGGCAATATCGAGAACGTCGCGCTGCKCGGTGSRGCCTCGATCAACGCCACMGGCAAYAGCCTGGCCAAYRCGMTGAYCGGCAATTCCGGCAACAACKTACTGGACGGCARGGGCGGCRMCGACACGATGTCCGGCAGCACCGGCCAGGACATCTTCGTCTTCACCACGGCGCTCAATGCCTCGACCAATGTCGACCGCATCACAGACTTCTCGGTGGTCGATGACACTATCCGGGTCGATAACGCCATCTTTGCCGCGCTTGGCGGCAACGGCACGCTGTCGGCCGACCAGTTCGTCAAGAACACCACCGGCCTTGCGGGTGACGGCAACGACCACATCATCTACGAGACCGACACCGGCTGGCTCACCTATGACAGCAACGGCAGTGCTGCCGGCGGCTCGACCCATTTCGCCACACTGGCCGCCAACCTGGCGCTGACCAACGCCGATTTCGTCGTTGTGTAAGGTCAGAAGTACCACCAGTCCTTGACCAGGACGGGATACTCTGATGCAACCTTTAGGTGCAGCCAATGCCATGCTGGCGGCTGGCCATTTTACACCCTGCCTGCAGCGAAAGAGAACGAGCCATGCCCATTGGACGCGTAGGACAGGACTTCATCGTCAATTCGACGACAATGGGCAGTCAGTTTGGCCCCGCGATCACGGCGCTGTCCGACGGCCGCTTCGTGGACACCTGGATGTCCTATGACCCCGGCGATGGCGATGGCTTGTGCATCCGTGCCCGCCTCTACAACGCCGACGGTTCAGCGGCCGGCGACGACTTCATCGTCAATTCGACAGCAACGGGCGATCAGTATAGCCCTGCAATCACGGCGCTGGACGGCGGCCGCTTTGTGGCCACCTGGCAGTCAGAAGATCACGGCGACGGCATCGGCAATTGCATCCGCGCCCGAATCTACAACGCCGACGGTACGGCGGCCGGCAACGACTTCATCGTCAATTCGGCGGCAACGAGTGGCGGGAATTCCCCCGATATCACGGCGTTGGCCGATGGCCGCTTCGTGGCCACCTGGGAGTCCTATGACCTCGGCGAGGGTAGTGGCATCCGCGGCAGTTACATCTACGCCCGCCTCTATAACGCCGACGGTTCTGCGACCGGCAACGACTTCATCGTCAATTCGACGACAGCAACATACACCGAGTTTGTCCCCGCGATCACGGCGCTGGCCGATGGCCGCTTCGTGGTCACCTGGCAGTCCTACGACAGTGGCGACGGTAGCGCCAACGGCATCCGTGCCCGCGTCTACAACGCCGACGGTTCTGCGGCCGGCAACGAATTCATAGTCAATTCGACGATAACCAACAGCTATAGTGCCCATAGTGCCCCCGACATCACGGCGCTGGCCGATGGCCGCTTCGTGGCCACCTGGCAGTCCTACGACACCGGCGACGGTGGCGGAAACTGCATCCGCGCCCGTATCTACAACGCCAACGGTTCGGCGGTTGGCAACGACTTCATCGTCAATTCGACGATAACCGACGGCCAGCTAAGCCCCGCGCTCACGGCGCTGGCCGACGGCCGCTTTGTGGCCACCTGGTATTCCTATGATGCCGGCGACGGCGATAGCAGCTGCATCCGCGCCCGCGTCTACAACGCCGACGGTTCAGCGGCCGGCAGCGACTTCATCGTCAATTCGACGGCAGCGAACAGCCAGTTTTACCCGGCAATCACGGCGCTGGCCGATGGCCGCCTCGTGTTCACCTGGGACTCCTATGATGGCGGCGACGGCGGCTCTTGGATCCGCGCCGCGATCTTCGACCCTACCGTCTTCGTCGGCACCGCCGCCGATGACATCTGGCAAGGCAGCAACGTCTTTGCCGACCACATCAATGGCGGCGAAGCCAACGACACGCTGTCGGGCCTTGGCGGCAATGATACGATCAGCGGCGATGCCGGCGCCGATCTGATGAGCGGCGGCACCGGCGACGACACCTACTTCGTTGACGATTACGGAGACCATGTGGTCGAGGTGAATGGCCAGGGCATCGATACAGTCAACAGCACCGTGTCCTTCAACCTCTCGGGCCAGGAGTTGGAGAAACTGACGCTGATCGGCGCCCGCAATATCAATGGCACCGGCAACTCGATCGCCAATGTGATCACCGGCAACTCCGGCAACAACGTCATCGACGGGCTCGGCGGCACCGATACGATGAGCGGAGCGCAAGGCAACGACACCTACATCGTCGACAATGCCGGGGATCATGTGATCGAGGCTAATGGTCAGGGCACCGATACGGTCAACAGCTCCATCTCTTTCAATCTCTCCGGCCAGGAACTGGAAAACCTGACGCTGACTGGATCGGCGAACATCAACGGCACCGGCAATTCCTTCGCCAATGTCATCACCGGCAATTCTGCCGTCAACACGCTGATCGGCCTTGACGGCAGCGATACGCTGGATGGCAAGGGGGGCGCCGATACGATGCAAGGCGGCATCGGCAACGACACCTACTTCGTCGACAATGCCGGCGATATAGTCAGTGAAAGCACCGTCGGCGCCGACGGCGCCGATATCGTCAACAGCTACATCTCGATCAGCCTTAGCGATGGCAATCACTTCACGGGCAACATCGAGAACGTCGCACTGCGCAGTGCGGCCTCGATCAACGCCACCGGCAACAGCCTGGCCAACGCGCTGACCGGCAATTCCGGCGTCAACACGCTGATCGGCCTTGGCGGCAACGATACGCTGGACGGCAAGGAAGGTGCCGACCGTTTGGAAGGCGGGGCCGGCACCGACACCTACTTCGTCGACAATGCCGGCGATATCGTCAGTGAAAGCAC
>NZ_JBFULQ010000234.1:0-8431 GCF_054049815.1 Mesorhizobium sp. P5_C1
GTCAGCTGTCAGGATCTCGCCGCTGCCTATGTCTTTGGCATTGCCAGGAATCATGCCTTTGTCGACGGTAACAAGCGTACTGCCATCGTGGCCGCCGGCGCATTTTTGATTGTGAACGGCCATGTTCTGACAGCTGACAACGGCACGCTTTACGAATTCGTCATGGCCGTCGCTGCTGGCGAAATCGATGAAGCCGGAGCCGCGGCTTTCTTCCGCGACCACGTCGTCAAGCTCGAAGACTAGCTGTCGGAGAGCTTGACGATTTCCCATTCCTTGCCGTTGACCACAGCCACGTCGCCGACCTTCTTGCCGAACAGGGCGACGGCCATCGGCGACACATGGGAAATGGTGCCCTTGGCCGGGTCGGCCTCGTCCTCGCCGACGATTTTCCAGTGCACCTTCCTGTCGTCATCGCCCTCGAGCGTGACGCCCATGCCGAAGCGCACCAGATCGCTGCCCGGCTCCGGCACGGACAGTTCGGCGTTTTCGCGCCGGGCGGTCCAATAGCGCAGGTCGCGCGACACCACCGCAATGCGCTCGCGATCCGCCTTCCTTTCGGCTTTCGCCAATATGTCGCGCAGATCGGCCAGATTCTCCTCGATCATCGCCAGGCCGGTCTCCGTCACAAGGTTGCGGTGCTGGCTGATCGGCCGCTCGCCGATGCCGGCGATGGCGTTCTCGCTGTCTTCCTCGCGGGTAAAAGCTCTGCTCATCCGCTGAGCTTAGGCGCGGAGAGGCTGCTCGACAAGCCATTGTCGCTGCACTGGCAAGCAGCGACAGACCGTCTGGCACGAATCCTGCGGTGTCTGGGTGGAACGCCAGGACCCTGTGCCGATGTTGAACAGACGAACGTTTTTAACCGGAACCGCCGGCTTTGCCGTCTTGGGCCTCTCGCTTGGCAGAGCGGCGGCCGCCAGCCTGACCGGCATCGAGAAAGCCTCGATGCGCGGTTCGATCAACGCGACCGAACTTGGCGTCTCACCTGGCACCTTCGACGATCAGAGCAAGGCCTTCGCCAAGCTGCTGCGTGATGCCAACGACCGCGACATGCCGGTGTTCCTGCCGCCCGGCACCTATGTGGTGTCCAACCTCTCGCTGCCCAGCCGTGTGCGTCTTTCCGGCGTGCCGGGCGCAACGCGGATCGTCTATGGCGGCGATGGCCACCTGTTCATGGCCGAACAGGCCGACCATATCGAACTCAGCGGGCTGGTCTTCGATGGCAGCAACCGCTCGATGGGCGACTACGCGCAAGGATTGCTCGATCTGCGCCGGGTCGCGCACCTCATTGTCGACAATTGCCAGATAACCGGCAGCGGCAAGAACGGATTGGCGCTGGAACAGGCGGCGGGCCGGGTCGAGCGCTCGGACATCTCAGGGGCTGCCGATGCCGGCATCTATTCGGTCGAGGCTGATGGGCTGGCAATTGCGGGCAACACCGTCTCCGACTGCGCCAATGGCGGCATCCTGGTGCACCGCTGGCAGGCGGCGGAAGACGGCACCATGGTCACCGGCAACCGCGTCGAGCGCATCCAGGCGCGCAGTGGCGGCACAGGGCAGAACGGCAATGGCATCAACGCCTTCCGGGCCGGCAATGTCGTCATTTCGGGCAACATCGTCTCGGACTGCGCCTTCTCGGCGATCCGCGCCAACAGCGCCAGCAATCTGCAGATCTCAGGCAACACCTGCTCGCGCTCGGGCGAGACCGCGGTCTATTCCGAATTCTCGTTCGAAGGCGCCATCATCAGCAACAACATCGTCGACGGCGCCGCCAACGGCATCTCGATCGTCAACTTCAACGAAGGTGGTCGCATAGGTGTCTGCTCGGGCAACATCGTGCGCAATCTGTCGACCAGCGGTCCCTACCCCGCTGACCCGCCCGGCTTTGGCGTCGGCATTGGCGTCGAGGCCGACACCACCGTTTCCAACAATGTCATCGAGAACGCGCCGCTCTATGGCATGCAGATCGGCTGGGGGCCGTACCTGCGCAATATCGTGGCCACCGGCAACATCATCCGCAAGGCTGGAACGGGCATCGTCGTCAGCGTGGTCGAGGGCGCCGGCACGGCCGTCATCTCGGACAATGTCATCGATGGCGCGCTGAACGGCGCCGTTGTCGGCCAGCGCTGGGCCGAGCCGGCGACAGGCGACCTGACATCATTGGACAAGAGCGGTTACGCGCACCTGACCGTCGAGCGCAATCACGTCAGCTGAATGCTGGACTTTTAGTCCAAGGCCACTGTGGGCCTGAGCGCCCCGACCTTGGCGCCAATCCGGCTTTCAATCGGAGCGTTGGCCAGTTCGAGCAGCTTCGCCGCCAAAGCCTCGTCCGCGCGCAGCAATTTGGCGAGGACGGCGGCAACCATGGCTTCGCCGGCGCGGCCGGCACCGTCATCGCATTTGAGCGCGATGCCAAGGCCAATTTCCGGAATTGCGGCACAGTGAACACCTTCCGCGCCACCTTTCGCAAAAATCCGCCCGGGCGCGGCCTCCATCAGAGCGACATCGGCACGACCGGCGCCAGCGACGAAGAACGGTTCTGCCATGCAGGCGCTCATCAGACGCTTTGCGGCTTTGGCTCGCTCGGGACCAAAACCATTTGTCGTGGCCATACGGGCAAAGCCGAGGGCGAAGCTCCTGAGCGGCACCGCGTAGGTCGGGATCGAGCAGCCGTCGGTCGCTCGTTCATCGGCGCCATGGACAGCGCCCGTCACTGCCTGCATGACGTCGCGGACCATCTCCTGCAAGGCGTGCTCCGGCTTGACATAGCCGCGATGCGCAATGCCGGTGTGGACGCAGGTGCAGAGGAAGCCGGAATGCTTGCCGGAGCAATTGTTGTGCAGCGCGTTCGGCGAACCGCCGGCGCGCGCCAGCGCAATCTCCGCGTCATGACTGGAGGGCCAATGCGCGCCGCATTCCAGCGCTGACCCGTCCAGCCCGGCTCTGGCCAGCATGGAACGCGCCAACTCTACATGCGCCGGCTCGCCCGAATGGGAGGCACAAGCAAGCGCCAGTTCTCGGTTGCCGAAGCCGTACGCGTCCGCCGTGCCGCTTTCGACCAGCGGCAATGCCTGGATCGCCTTGACCGCGGAGCGCGGAAACACCGGCCTCGAGGTGTCGCCGATCTCCAGGACCGGCTTGCCGTCGGCATCGAAGACCGCGACGGCACCGCGATGCGCGCTCTCGACGATCGCGCCGCGCAAGACTTCGATCAGAACCGGATTTGTCATGAACCCTCCCGCTTGCGCATGACCTCGAAGATCGGAWCCGATCTTCGAGGTCATGCGCAGAATCAAAGTGTTACAGCGTCCTTTGCGCGCCTCAAAAGGCGCGCGGCGCTGTAATGCGGGCGGTTTATCTGATCCGGTCGAGAATGGAAACGTAGTTGGCGACCGCCGCGCCACCCATGTTGAAGATGCCGCCGAGTTTTGCGCCCGGCACCTGGATGCCGCCGGCTTCGCCGACAAGCTGCATGGCGGTCAGAACATGCATGGAAACACCGGTGGCACCGATCGGGTGGCCCTTGGCCTTCAGCCCGCCTGACGGATTGACGGGCAGACGCCCATCCCTGGCGGTCTCGCCGCTCATGGCGAGCTTTGCCCCCTCGCCCGGCTTGGCCAGGCCCATCGCCTCATACTCGATCAGTTCGGCGATGGTGAAGCAGTCATGCGTCTCGACGAAGGACAGATCGTCGAGCGTCACGCCGGCATTCTTCAGCGCACGGGTCCAGGCCTGTTCACAGCCTTCGAAGGTCAGGATGTCGCGCTTCGACATCGGCAGGAAGTCCTGCACATGCTCGTTGGCGCGGAAGGCAACGGCGCGGCGCATCTTCAGTGCCGTCGCGGTGTCGGCAAGGACAAGGGCCGCGGCGCCATCTGAGACCAGCGAGCAGTCGGTGCGCTTCAACGGACCGGCAACGAAGGGGTTCTTTTCGCTTTCCTGGCGGCAGAACTCATAGCCGAAATCCTTGCGCATCTGCGCGTAGGGATTGTCGACGCCGTTCTTGTGGTTCTTGGCGGCAATCATTGCCAGCGCGTCCGACTGGTCGCCATAGCGCTGGAAATAGGCCTGCGCGATCTTGCCGAAGACGCCGGCAAAACCCGCCGGCGTATCGCCATCCTCAGGCAGATAGGAAGCCTTGAGCAGGTTCTTGCCGATCTCGGGGCCGGGCGTCGTCGTCATCTGCTCGGCGCCGACCACCAGCACGATGCGGGCAGCGTTGGCATCGATGGCACGGATGCCTTGCCTGACTGCCGCCGAACCGGTGGCACATGCGTTCTCGACGCGCGTCGCCGGCTTGAAGCGCAGCCGGTCGTCGGCCTGAAGCACCAGGCTGGCGGTGAAATCCTGCGCCGAAAAGCCTGCGTTGAAGTGGCCGAGCACGATCTCGTCGACCTCGTCGGGGCCGATGCCGGCATGGTCGAGCGCGTCGGTCGCCACCTTGACGATCAGGTTTTCGAGCGTCTCGCCCTCAAGCTTGCCGAAGCGCGAATGCGCCCAGCCAACGATGCATGCGGTCATGGCGGTCTCCATCCTTGGCGCCAGCCTAGCATGAGGGCTCATGGCGCACTTCGCCTTTATTGTTCAAATATAAACAATCGTGCCCGCGCCGGGAAGGGCCGGAACAGGACAATCGCTTGGTGCAGGTTAGCGAGCGCCGATTTTTTTGTTGATTGACCCGTCAATAAAAAATAATCCTGCTTCAAAGGACCCTAGCGAGATGCCGAAAGTCGGAATGGAACCCCTGCGCCGCAAGGCGCTCATCGACGCGACGATCTCGGCGATCGGCGAACGCGGCTCGCTCGACGTGACCATGTCCGAGATCGCCGGCCGCGCCGGCGTGTCCTCTGCCCTTGCCCATCATTATTTCGGCGCCAAGGATGAGCTGCTGCTGGCGACGATGCGCCACATCCTGGCGGAACTGACCATCGACATGCGGCGCGCCCTTGGCGCCGCCAGCAGCCCGCGCGCGCGCGTTTCGGCGGTCGTGGCCGTCAACTTCTCCGAGCTCCAGTTCCAGCCGGAAACCATCGCCGCCTGGCTCGCCTTCTATGTCGAGGCGCAGAAATCGGCGGCGCTGCGCCGGCTGCTCAGGGTCTATGCGCGGCGCCTGCACTCCAACCTGTTGAGCGGGCTGACCGGCATCCTGCCAAGAGCCGAGGCCGATCGCGTCGCCGAAGCGACGGCGGCGCTGATCGACGGGCTCTACATCAGGCGGGCGCTGAAGGACGGCGTGCCCGACGCCGCGACCGCGATCGCGCTGGTCGAGGACTATCTCGAAACCAAACTCGGTGGACGGCAGACACAGTGACAGCCAAGCGACCCAATTTCCTGATCGTCATGGTCGATCAGCTCAACGGTACGCTGTTCCCGGATGGGCCGGCGGACTTCCTGCATGTGCCGCATCTCAAGGCACTGGCCGCCCGCTCGGCGCGCTTTGCCAACAACTACACCGCATCGCCGCTTTGCGCGCCAGGGCGGGCCTCGTTCATGAGCGGGCAGCTGCCGTCTCGCACCGGGGTCTATGACAATGCCGCTGAATTCGTCTCGTCGATCCCGACCTTTGCCCATCATCTGCGCGCCGCCGGCTACTATACCTGCCTGTCGGGCAAGATGCATTTCGTCGGACCGGACCAATTGCATGGTTTCGAGGAGCGGCTGACCACCGACATCTATCCGGCCGATTTCGGCTGGACGCCGGATTACCGCAACCCCGGCGAGCGCATCGAATGGTGGTATCACAATCTGGGCTCGGTGACCGGCGCCGGCGTCGCCGAGACCACCAACCAGATGGAATATGACGACGAGGTCGTGTTCCTGGCCACGCAGAAACTCTATCAGCTTTCGCGCGAACAGGACGATGCGGACCATCGGCCCTGGTGCCTCACCGTTTCGCTGTCGCACCCGCACGATCCCTATGTCGCGCGCAAGCAGTATTGGGATCTCTACGAACACTGCCAGGCTCTGGACCCGGAAACCGGGTTCATCGCGCATGACGAGCAGGACACGCATTCGCAGCGGCTGTACCACGCCAGCGATTATCGGTCTTTCGAGATCACCCCTGAACAAGTGCGTCGTTCCCGGCGTGGCTATTTCGCCAACATCTCCTATGTCGATGACAAGCTCGGCGAGCTTCTGGAAGTCCTGCAGCGAACGCGCATGCTCGACGACACCGTCGTCCTGTTCTGCTCGGACCACGGCGACATGCTCGGCGAGCGCGGCCTGTGGTTCAAGATGAGCTTCTTCGAAGGCTCGGCGCGGGTGCCGCTGATGATTGCCGGCAAGGGCGTTCGCGCCGGACTGATCAAAGCGCCGGTCTCCAATGTCGATGTGGCGCCGACGCTTTGCGACCTCGCCGGCATCGACATCGGGGCGATCGCACCGTGGACCGACGGCCAGTCGCTGCTGCCGCTTGCCAATGGCGGGCAGCGCGCCGCGCCTGTGTTGATGGAATATGCGGCGGAGGGCTCCTGCGCACCACTCGTTGCAATCCGCGACGGCAGACACAAATTCGTCCATTGCGAGCTCGACCCGCCGCAACTGTTCGATCTCGAGACCGATCCGCTCGAGCGAGACAATTTGGCCGGCGACCCGGCCAATGCGGACTTGGTGGCGGCATTCATGAGCAAAGTCCGCGCGCGCTGGGACATGGCCGGCTTCGACGCCGCCGTGCGCGAAAGCCAGGCGCGCCGCTGGGTCGTCTATCCGGCGCTGCGCAACGGCGCCTATTACCCCTGGGATTTCCAGCCGCTGCAAAAGGCGTCGGAACGCTACATGCGCAATCACATGAACCTCGACAATCTCGAGGAGAGCAAACGGTATCCACGAGGCGAATGATGGCAGACCTTCTCGTCCCCTCTCTCGACCATCTCAAGCAGGCCTATGCCGTCACCTCGCGGGCGACACAGATCACGCCGCTGCTGGAATCGGCGGCACTCGCGCGCGAGACGGGCGCGGCCCGCGTGTTCATCAAGCCGGAATCGCTGCAGTGGGCAGGATCGTTCAAGATACGCGGCGCCTATTGGCGGCTGAAGCAGCTTTCGGCCGAAGAGGCGAATAAAGGCGTCGTCGCCTATTCCTCCGGCAATTTCGCGCAAGGGCTTGCGGCGGCCGGCCAGGCGCTCGGCATTCCGGTGACCATCGTCATGCCGATCGATGCACCCGCCGCCAAACGTGATGCCACCGCAGGCTATGGCGCCCGCGTCGTGCTGACCGACCATGGCGAGCGCGCGCGTGAGGAAGTCGCCGCCGCCAAGGCGCGCGAGATCGCCGAGACCGAAGGGCTGGCCCTGCTGCATCCGTTCGACGATCCGGAGATCGTCGCCGGTCAGGCGGGCGCCGGCCTCGAAGCGCTCGACCAGCTTGCCGCCAAGGACGCCAGCGCCGACCTTTTGTTTTGCTCGGTCGGCGGCGGCGGACTGATCGGCGGCGTTTCGCTTGCCTTCCACTATCTGTCGCCGGCCACCGAGATCATCGGCGTCGAGCCGGAAGGGTTCAACGGCATGGGCTCGTCGCTGGCGCATGGCAGCATCGAGACGATGCCGATCGGCCCGAAGTCGATCTGCGACGGGTTGATGTCGCGACGGCCCGGCGACGCTCCGTTCGCGGCGGTCAAGACCGCCGGCGTTCGCGGCATCACCGTCGACGATCAATCGGTACGGCGCGCCATGCGCATCGCCTTCGAGCGCATGAAGCTGGTGCTCGAACCGTCGGGGGCTGCCTCGCTGGCGGCGCTGCTCGGCGGCAAGGTGGATGTAAAGGGCAAGACCGTGCTTGTGATGGCAACTGGCGGCAACGTTTCGCTCGCCGATTTCATCACGCATATGAACGATGGGCTGAAATGAACCATGCTTGAAGCGGATTTCGTCATCATCGGCTCCGGCTCGGCCGGCTCGGCCATGGCCTATCGGTTGTCCGAGGACGGCAAGCATTCGGTGATCGTGATCGAATTCGGCGGCACCGATATCGGACCGCTGATCCAGATGCCGTCGGCACTCTCGATCCCGCTCAACATGAGCCTCTACGACTGGGGCTTTGCCAGCGAACCGGAGCCGCATCTCGGCGGCCGCGTGCTGGCGACGCCCCGCGGCAAGGTGATCGGCGGTTCGTCCTCGATCAACGGCATGGTCTATGTGCGCGGCCACGCCCGCGACTTCGACCATTGGGCCGAAGAGGGTGCCACCGGCTGGGGCTTTGCCGACGTGCTCCCCTACTTCAAGCGCATGGAGGACAATGACGGCGGCGAGGATGGCTGGCGCGGCCATGCCGGGCCATTGCATGTACAGCGCGGCTCGCGACGCAATCCGCTTTACGGCGCCTTCGTCGAGGCGGGGCGCCAGGCCGGGTTCGAACTGACCGACGACTACAATGGTTCCAAGCAGGAAGGCTTTGGGGCGATGGAGCAGACCATTCGCGGCGGCCGCCGCTGGTCGGC
>NZ_JBFULQ010000235.1:0-8426 GCF_054049815.1 Mesorhizobium sp. P5_C1
TTCCATCCCGGTCCACAGGCATGGAGAGCAGGCCGAGGCGGGCCAGGGTACAGGCCGTTGATCGCAGTGAGGAGCTTGGGACTCTCTGCGGCGGCCGGTTTCTCATTCTCCCGGCTGTGCACCGGGCTGCCAGGGGCGCCACTTTGGCGACCGCAGCCTCTGGCACCAGCGGCCGAAGCGGTCGACATAGATGTAGATGACCGGCGTCGTGTAGAGGGTCAGGATCTGGCTCAGCACCAGGCCGCCGACGATGGCTATGCCGAGCGGCTGGCGCAGTTCGCTGCCTTCGCCAAGGCCGATGGCCAGCGGCACGGCGCCGAACAGTGCCGCCATGGTCGTCATCATGATCGGGCGAAAGCGCAGCAGGCACGCCTGGTAGATGGCATCATGCGCCGACTTGTTCTCGTTGCGCTCGGCGGCCAGCGCGAAGTCGATCATCATGATCGCATTCTTCTTGACGATGCCGATCAGGAGGATGACGCCGATCAGCGCCATGATGCTGAATTCGATGTCGAAGGCCGACAGGGCCAGCAGCGCGCCGACGCCGGCCGAAGGCAGCGTGGAGAGAATGGTCAGCGGGTGGACGTAGCTCTCGTAGAGGATGCCGAGCACGACATAGACGGCGATGAGCGCAGCAAGGATGAGCAGCGGCTGGTCGGAGAGCGAATCCTGGAACACCCGGGCCGTGCCCTGGAAACTGCCGTGGATGGTGGCCGGCATGCCGATGCGGTCCGCCGCCGCGTTGATGGCCGCGACCCCGTCGCTGAGCGCGACGCCCGGCGCAAGATTGAACGACAGCGTGGTGGCGACGAACAGGCCCTGGTGGTTGACCGAAAGCGGCGTGCTGCCGGGGCCATAGCTCGCGACCGACGACAACGGCACCATCGTCTCGGCACCGGTGCTGACGGCCGATCCGGTCGATGCGGCAGTCTTGCCGGTGCTGGTGATGGAATTGGTCGCCTGGTTGCGCGCGGCATCCGTCGCTGCCGCCGCGGCGCTGCCGGACTGTCCCGGCGCGACGAATGTACCGGCAACCGCATTGCTCGCCTGCGAACCATGCACTGATCCGCCCGACGTGCTGACATAGACCTGTTTCAGCGCTTCGGGGTTCTGCCAGTATTGCGGCGCCACCTCCATGATGACGTGGTACTGGTTGCGCGCCACATAGATGGTGGAAACCTGGCGCTGGCCGAAGGCATCATAGAGCGTGTTGTCGATCTGGCCGACGGTGATGCCGAGGCGCGTCGCGGTGTCGCGATCGATGACGATATCCGCCTCCAGGCCCTTGTTCTGCTGGTCGCTGTTGACGTCGGTCAGCTTCGGCTCGGTCTGCAGTGCCGCCGCGAGTTTCGGCGCCCATTGCGCGAGGTCGTCGAAACTGTCGCCTTGCAGCGTGTACTGGTACTGCGCGTTAGACTGACGCCCGCCGACGCGGATATCCTGTACCGCCTGCAGGAAGAGGGTGGCGCCCGGCACCACCGCAAGTTCGCGCCGCAGCCGGGCGATCACCTGGTCGGCGGAAACCTTGCGTTCGGCCAGCGGCTTCAGCGACACGAACATCGAGCCGGAATTGGTCTGGCCGCCGCCGGTGAAGCCGACAGCGGCATCGACGGCAGGGTCCTTGCTGACGATGCCGGCGAACTGGCTGAGTTTTTGCGACATCAGCTGGAAGGAGGTTGCCTGGTCGGCCTGGATCGAGCCGACAAGCCGGCCGGTATCCTGCTGCGGAAAGAAGCCCTTGGGGATGGTGATGTAGAGATAAGCATTGAGGCAAAGCGTCGCCGCGAGCACAGCCATGATCAGCAGCGGATGGTCCAGCGCCCAGGAGAGCGACCGGCGGTAGCCGCTCAGCATGGCGTCGAAGACGCGCTCGCTGAAGCGGTAGAGACGGCCATGGCTGCGACCCTTTTCGCCGCGCAGCAGGATCGAGCACATCATCGGGGTGGTGGTCAGCGAAATCGCCAGCGAGACCAGGATTGCGGCCGACAGCGTGATTGCGAACTCGCGAAACAGCCGGCCGATGATGCCGCCCATCAGCAGGATGGGAATGAAGACGGCAATCAGCGAAAGGCTCATCGACAGCACGGTGAAGCCGACTTCCTGCGCCCCCTTGATCGCCGCCTCTATGCGGCCCATGCCCGAAGCGACGTGGCGGGAAATGTTCTCGAGCACGACAATGGCATCATCGACGACGAAGCCGGTGGCCACCGTCAGCGCCATCAGCGACAGATTGTCGATGCTGAAGCCGAGTAGGTACATGACGCCCAGCGTGCCGACCAGCGACACCGGCACCGCCACGATCGGCACCAGTGCCGAACGCAGGTCGCGCAGGAAGGCGAAGACGACCAGGATCACCAGGCCGATGGCGATCATCAGCGTCTGCGCGACTTCCCGCAGCGAAGCGCGGATGGTGGTCGAGCGGTCGACCGCCAGCGACAGATCGATGGCCGGCGAGATCGAGGCGCGCAGCGACGGCATAAGCGCCTTTACGCGGTCGACCGTGGCGATGATGTTAGCATTGGGCGAGCGGTTGAGGATGATCAACACCCCCGGCTTGCCGTTGGCAAGACCGGCATTGCGGATGTTCTCGACGGAATCGTTGACCTGGCCGACGTCTGAAAGCCGCACCGGGGCGCCGTTGCGATAGGCCACCACCAGCGAGCGATAGGCGTCCGCATGGTTGGCCTGGTCGTTGGCGTAGATCTGATAGCGCTGCGGGCCGACGTCGATGGCACCCTTGGGGCTGTGGGCGTTGGCCGAGGCGAGGGCCGCGCGCACATCCTCCAGCCCGATGCCGTAATCATAGAGCGCCTGCGGATTGAGCTCGACGCGCACCGCCGGCAGCGAACTGCCGCCCACCGACACCTCGCCAACACCGTCGACCTGCGAGAGTTTCTGCGCCAGCACGGTGCTGGCGGCATCGTAGAGCTGCCCCTTGGACAAAGTGTCGGAGGTGAGGGTGAGAATGAGGATCGGTGCGTCGGCCGGATTGACCTTGCGATAGGTGGGGTTGGAATGCAGGCTGGACGGCAGGTCGGCGCGCGCCGCGTTGATCGCCGCCTGGACATCGCGCGCGGCGCCGTCGATGTCGCGGTCGAGGCCGAACTGCAAGGTGACGCGCGCGCTGCCGACGCTGCTCGACGACGTCATTTCGTTGACATCGGCGATCTCGCCGAGATGCCGTTCGAGCGGGCTGGCGACCGTGTTTGCCACGACCTGCGGGCTGGCGCCCGGCAGCGATGCCTGCACCGAGATCACGGGGTAGTCGACCTCGGGCAGCGGCGCCACCGGCAATTGCGGAAACGCCACCAGTCCTGCCGCCAGCAGGCCGAAGGTCAGCAAGGTCGTTGCAACCGGGCGCCGGATGAAGGGAACCGACAGGTTCATGGCGCGGCGTCCGCATCATAGGCGCGCGGAAGGTCGGGCTGGACGCCCCGCAGCCGGGCGGCAAGGCGATCGAACCAGAGATAGATGACCGGCGTCGTGAACAGCGTCAGCAACTGGCTGACGAGCAGGCCGCCGACGATGGTGACGCCCAGCGGATGACGCAGTTCCGAGCCGACGCCGGTGCCGAGCATCAGCGGCAGCGCGCCAAGCATCGCCGCCAGCGTCGTCATCAGGATCGGGCGGAAACGCAGCAGGCAGGCCTGGTAGATGGCTTCGCGGGGCGCCTTGCCTTCGTTGCGCTGTGCGTCGAGCGCGAAGTCGATCATCATGATGGCGTTCTTCTTGACGACGCCGATCAAGAGGATGATGCCGATGATCGAGATGATGGTCAGGTCCTCGCCGGCGATCATCAACGCCAGCAGCGCGCCGATGCCGGCCGAAGGCAGTGTCGACAAGATGGTGATCGGGTGGATGAAGCTCTCATAGAGCACGCCGAGCACGATGTAGACGGTGATCACCGCCGCCAGGATCAGGAACAACGTGTTGTCGAGCGAAGCCTGGAATGCGCGCGCCGCTCCCTGGAAATTGGTGATGACGCTGAGTGGCATGCCGATGTCGCTTTGCGCCTGCTGGATCGCGGTGACCGCTTCGCCAAGCGACACGCCGGGTGCCAGGTTGAACGACACTGTGGTGGCGGGGAATTGCCCCATATGGGAGATTTGCAGCGGTGCGGTGGCGACGTGAGTGCTGGCGACCACGGCCAGCGGCACCGGACTGCCGCCGCTCGATGACGGCAGGTAGACGGAGGACAGCGCGTTGAGCGAATCCTGCAAAGAGGGATCTGCTTCGAGAATGACCCGGTACTGGCTGGATGTGGTGAAGATGGTCGAGACGATGCGCTGGCCGAAGGCGTCGTAGAGCGCGTTGTCGATCGTCGCCGGCGTGATGCCGAAGCGCGCCGCCTGGTCGCGGTCGATGTCGACGAAGACGGCGAGCCCGGCATCC
This sequence comes from Mesorhizobium sp. P5_C1, assembly GCF_054049815.1. Lineage (NCBI taxonomy): Bacteria > Pseudomonadati > Pseudomonadota > Alphaproteobacteria > Hyphomicrobiales > Phyllobacteriaceae > Mesorhizobium > Mesorhizobium sp. P5_C1. The sequence continues at coordinate 4,393 of NZ_JBFULQ010000235.1, forward strand.
GACAGGTCGCTGGCGACGTCGGCGATCTCAGGCAGCGTGTTCAACCTGGCCAGCAGCTTCGGCGTCCATAGCGTCAGCTCGTCTGGATTGGCGTCCTGCAGCACGAATTGATACTGCGTACGGCTGACCGTGCCGTCGATGGTCAGGTCCTGCACCGGCTGCATGTAGAGGGTGACGCCGGCCGTGGCGGCGGTCGCCTGCTTCAGCCTTGCTATGACTTGCGTGATGTCGGCGGTGCGCTTTTCATGCGGCTTGAGGTTGATCAGGATGCGGCCGACATTGAGCGTGTTGTTGGTGCCGTCGACGCCGATGAAGGATGACAGGCTGTCGACATCGGGGTCTTTCAGGATGATCGCCGCCAGTTCTTGCTGCCGCTCGGCCATCGAGGCATAGGACACCGATTGCGGCGCCTCGGTGATGGCCTGGATGACGCCGGTATCCTGCACCGGGAAGAAACCCTTTGGGATGACCACGTAGAGTGCTGCCGTCAACACCAGCGTGGCCGCCGCCACCAGAAGCATCAGCGTTTGCCGGTCGAGCACCCAGGTCAGCGCGCGGCCGTAACCCCTGATCACCCAGTCGAAGAAGTCGCGGCTGGCGCGCTGCAGGGCGTTCTCGCGCACCGCCGACAACGGCTTGAGCAGCTTGGCGCAGGCCATCGGCACCAGCGTCAGCGACACCACGGCGGAAATCAGGATGGTGGTGGCGAGCGTGATGGAAAATTCGCGGAACAGCCTGCCGACGACATCGCCCATGAACAGCAGCGGGATCAGCACGGCGATCAGCGAGAYGGTCAGCGATATGATGGTGAAGCCGATCTGCTGCGACCCCTYCAGCGCCGCCTGCAGCGGCGTCGCACCCTCCTCGACATAGCGCGCGATGTTTTCGATGACGACAATGGCGTCGTCGACGACGAAGCCGGTGGCAATGGTCAGCGCCATCAGCGAGAGATTGTCGAGGCTGAAGCCGAACAGGTACATCACCCCCAGCGTGCCGACCAGCGACAGCGGAACCGAGAGGCTCGGGATGAGCGTCGCACGGGCGCTGCGCAGGAAGACGAAAATGACCAGCACGACGAGGATGACGGCGAGCGTGAGTTCGTATTCGACGTCGCGCACGGACGCGCGGATGGTGGTGGTACGGTCGGTCAGCACCTTGACGTCGACAGTGCTTGGCAGCGAGGCCTGCAATTGCGGCAGCAGCGCCTTGATGCGGTCGACCACCTCGATGACGTTGGCGCCGGGCTGGCGCTGGATGTTGACGATAATGGCCGGCGTGCTGTTCATCCAGGCCGCCAGCCTGTTGTTCTCGGTGGCGTCGACCACCGTTGCCACATCGCTCAGCCGCACCGGGGCGCCGTCCTTGTAGGCGACGATCAGCGAGCGGTATTCCTCGGCGCTTTTCAGCTGGTCGTTGGCGTTGATGGTGTAGGCCCGCGACGGCCCGTCGAAATTGCCTTTCGGCGTGTTGACGTTGGCGCTGCCCAGCGTGGTGCGCAGATCGTCGAGATTGAGGCCATAGGCGGCGAGCTTGCGCGGATCGGCCTGGACGCGCACGGCCGGGCGCTGGCCGCCGCTGAGGCTGACCAAGCCGACGCCCGCCAGTTGCGAGATCTTCTGCGCCAGCCTTGTGTCGGCAAGCTGCTGCACATCGCGCAGCGGCATCGTGTCCGATGTCAGGCCGAGCGTCAGCACCGGCGCATCGGCCGGATTGACCTTGGCGTAGATCGGCGGCGCCGGCAGATCGGCCGGCAGCAGATTGCCGGCGGCGTTGATGGCCGCCTGCACCTCCTGCTCGGCGACATCGAGCGAGATCGCCAGGCTGAACTGCAGCGTGATGACCGAGGAGCCGGCCGAACTGACCGAATTCATCTGGTTCAGGTTGGCAATCTGCCCGAGCTGGACCTCCAGTGGGGCGGTGACCGAGGATGTCATGACGTCCGGGCTTGCTCCCGGATAGAAGGTCTGCACCTGGATGGTCGGATAGTCGACCTCGGGCAGCGCCGAGACCGGCAAATAGCGGTAAGCCAGCAGGCCTGACAGCATGATGGCGACCATGAACAGCGATGTCGCCACCGGCCGCAGAATGAAGGCTCGCGACGGGCTCATTGCTGCTGCCCGGACTCCGCATGGCGATGCTTGCGGCCCTGGCCCTTGTGCCTGCCGGTGTCGTCCGGCTTCAGCGTCGCGGACACCGGCTGATCGGGTGGCTGCGCCTGCGGTTGAGGCGCTGTCCCTGCCGGTGCAGGCGCCGAGGCCTGCGGGGCTGTCTGTGCCGGAGCCTGTGTCTGGCCGTCCTGTTGCAGGTTGATATGGGCTCCGTCGCGAAGCTTGTCGGCGCCGTCGACGACGATGCGGTCGCCGGGGGTCAGGCCCGCCAGGATCTCGACGTGCTCGCCATTGGTGACGCCAAGCGTGACCTTGCGCACCGAGACGGTGCTGTCGGGATTGACCAGATAGACGAAGGTGCCGGGCTGGCCGCGCTGAATCGAGGCGATCGGGGCGATCGCCACGTCCTTGTGCTCGTCCACCAGCAGCTCGATGTTGACGAACTGGTTCGGATAGAGAATGCGCGTTTCGTTGGCAAAACCCGCCCTCAGCTTGATGGTGCCGGTGCTCGGGTCGATCTGGCTGTCGAAGGTTTCAAGCTGGCCGTCGGCGAGCTTCTTGTTGCCGGCGCGGTCGAAGGCGGTGGTGGGCAGCTTGGCGCCCTGCTGCAGGCGCTGTGCGATCTCCGGCAAGTCGTCCTCGGGCACGGTGAAGAGGACACTGATCGGCTGCAGCCTTGTGATGACGACAATGCCGTTGGCATCGCCCGGCGTGACGTAGTTGCCCTCATCCACCTGGCGAAGGCCGGCGCGGCCGTCGACCGGCGCCAGGATGCGGCAATTGTCGAGATTGAGGGTCGCGGTCTGAACCAAGGCCTGGTCGACCTGGATGGAGCCGGCGTCCTGCGCAACCAGGGCGACCTGCGCGTCGAGCGTCTGATGCGTCGCCGCGCCTTGGGTCACCAATGTCTGGTCGCGTGCAAGGTCGAGCTGGGCGTCCTTCRGCATCGCTTGGTCGCGCGCCAGCTGGCCCTGGGCCTGGGCGAGTGCTGCCTGGTAGGGACGGGGATCGACCTCAGCCAACAGATCGCCCTTGGCGACGTCCTGACCCTCCTTGAAGTTCACCTGGACAAGCGGGCCGATGACCTGCGGCTTGACCGTGACGGTGGAGAGCGAGGTCACCGTGCCAAGCGCGTTGAGGGTGACGTCTATCTTGCCCTTCTCGATGGTGGCGGCGCCGATCGACATCGGTTGCGCGTTTCTTCTACCACCGGGCTGCCTGGCCTCGACATGCGGGCGTTGGTAGAGATAGGTGCCGGTGGCGGCGACAATTGCAATAAAGATCAGCCACGGGATCCAGCCACGCGAACGGCGTTGCGCGACATTCGTTTGCAGGGGCGTCTGCAGGGGTATTTCCAACTGCTGGTCCATGGCGGCATCTCTCACCCCCATCAACCAATATGGCCGAAACCGACCCAAGTCGAATTAACAGTTGGACAGGTTTGACCGGCCATGCCGGCCGGTCTTTCGCCTCGGTTTCTGCTGTTTCCGCGGTCGTGTCCTGACGGCCGGCGCGCCGGATACATGCGCATCAGCGGGCCGCCGTCGAAGGCGAGTTCGATGCCGTCGCACATCACCGACCTCGAATGGCAGCCTTATTTCGTCAACTGATCATCGGTTGACGAGGCAAAAAGAAACCGGCCTGCTTGTGCCGACCGGTTGTTCCGGGCGAGATCAGCTGCAGACGCGGACTTCCTCGATCACCCTGCGGTGGTGACGCCAGGTCCTGACCAGTTCGATATGACAGCGGTGATGCCGGTGGTAGCGGCGATATTCGCCGCCCTGGTAATCACCGAACTCTACGCTGTCGTCACCATACTGGTTGTCGTAGTCGCGCCGGTGGTGGCGGCGATAGTCACCACCTTGATAGTCGCCAAACTGCGCGCCGTCGTTCTGATCGTCACCATATTGGTTGTCATCGTAATGC
>NZ_JBFULQ010000236.1:0-8401 GCF_054049815.1 Mesorhizobium sp. P5_C1
GGGCATCCTGCAAAACCTTGTGGTGGAGCCCGAGCTTGACGAAGGCCAGCCGACCTGCCTTCTGTCTTGTCAGCGTAGGCGACGTGAAGCGCAAGCAAATCAAGAAGACCGAGYCGGTCAGCCCCAGGCTGGCCTAGCGCAGCGTGTCGAGGTCGCCGATACCGAGGTTCGTATGATGGGATCGATGTCGGTAATGCTACGAGCCCTTTTGGCCGCTTCAAGCGTGCAATCGGCGGCGTTTGGCGTTCATACATCTGTACTGAAATGACGCGCCCGAAGAGATTCGAACTCCTGACTCTCAGACTCGTAGTCTGGTTAGAAACTGTAGGCTACCGCTGCAATCCGAATACGGAAGCGACCATCGCGTTAGGCAGCACGGTTCACCAGCACTGCGTGGAGCGCCTCAGGCTTAAGGTGGGTATACCGTTTCAGCATTTTCCAGTCCTTGTGCCCAGTTACCAGCGCAACCTGTTCAATCGTGAATCCAGCCTCGAAAAGCCGGCTCGTACCCTCGTGACGCAAGTCATGAAAATGAAGGTCGTCGATGCTCAGGTCAGCGCATCCTCGACGGAAGGCGGTGCCGACTGATCGATGATTGAAAGGGAAAATTCGATCATCGTCATTACTGCGCTTTGTCCGCTGCTCCTCAACAATGGCCCACGCATCATATCCAGTTGCCGCGAATAGCGGTATGCGCTGATTGTTGCCGTTCTTGTTCCGAGGATCTTTCCGGTCACGGATAAGAAGCATTCGAGTACGAGATTCCAAATCGGACMAACGCACCTTGCAGATTTCCTCCTGGCGCATCGCGGTTGCGACAGCGAAACGTATGATCTGGCTAACCGGAGTAATTTGACGTGCGTTTGCATCGAAGTGACCGATGAGCCTATCGAGTTCATCCTGCGTCGGCCGCCTGTCGCGCTGCTGGCCTTTCCCAACGAGACCAAGCCTCTTCAGGGCGATACGCGCCAGATCAACCGGCTCGACCTTCACGGGCAGACCGTGAACGGCCGCAGCATGAGACAGGATGAGTTTTACAAAGCCGATGTCGATGCCGAGAGTCATCGGCCCGGCACCTTGTGCGGCCCGGTCGCGACCAAAACGAATGAGCCGTTCGCGATCGAGAGCCGCGATGTTGCACTTCCCTAGATGTCTTTGCAGCATATCAAGGGCTGCGGCCTTGGAGCGGCGAGGGGACTTGCCTACATCGCACATGTCGTCGATATGAAGGTCGATGAGTTCGCCGAAGGTTTTCAGGCGCGCTATACGGGACTTGGTCGGCGTCTCACCGCGATCGACTTGGCGCTCGGTTTCGGTTGCCCAGCGCCGTGCATCCTCTCGGCGCAGGAAGGTCTCGCTGACGTAGCGACCTTTGCGACGGACCTGGACACGCCAGGAACCGGACGAGAGTTTTGTGTAGGTGGCCATTTTTTCGTGTGCGCTCCGTGTGCACTGAGAGATCGAAACGTGGCGAAAAGGGTCGTATTCTGGCGTAAATTCGTGTGCACTCGACAGGGTCTAACGATTTGATGTTAAAGAAAAAATGCTGAAAAATCAAGATCATAGACTGGCCGTGGCACCCATGATGGATTGGACGGATCGGCATTGCCGGTTCTTCCATCGCCAGCTGACCAGCCGTRCGCTGCTTTACACCGAGATGGTGGTGGCCGACGCGGTTATCCATGGCGCGCGCGAGCGGCTGCTTGGCTTCGATGCGGCGGAGCATCCCGTCGCCTTGCAGGTCGGTGGCTCAGATCCCGGAAAACTCGCCGAGGCGGCGCGCATCGGCGAAGCCTTTGGCTATGACGAGATAAACCTCAATGTCGGCTGCCCGTCCGACCGCGTCCAGTCGGGCGCTTTCGGCGCCTGCCTTATGAAAGTGCCTGACCTCGTCGCCGACTGCGTCGCGGCGATGAAAGCGGCGGTGGCGATTCCCGTCACCGTCAAATGCCGCATCGGCGTCGACGAGCAGGATCCCGAGCCGGCGCTCGATACGCTGGCGGACGGTGTTTTCGAGGCTGGCGCCGACGCGCTGTGGGTGCATGCGCGCAAGGCGTGGCTGGAAGGGCTGAGCCCCAAGGAAAACCGCGACATCCCGCCGCTGGACTATGGCCGCGTCTATCGGCTGAAGGCCAGAAAACGAAACGAATTCATTGGCATCAACGGCGGCATCCAGTCGATCGAAGAGGCGCGGGCGCATCTCGACCATGTCGACGGCGCCATGCTTGGCCGCGTCGCCTACCACACGCCTGGCATCCTGGCCGGCGTCGACGCCGCCTTCTACGGCGTCGAGTCCGACGCGTTCGATTTCGCCGCGCTGATCGATGCCATGGCAGAGTACGCGGCCCACCATATCGAACAGGGCGGGCGGCTTGGCCATGTCACCCGCCATATGGTCGGACTGTTCCATGGCTTGCCCGGCGCGCGCCGCTACCGCCAGATCCTGTCCACCGATGCGACCCGGCCCGGTGCCGGACCGGACGTACTGAAAACGGCCTTCGCAGCCGTAGAGTTCGGTGGAGCGGCGGCCGAAGCCGCCTGACGCGTTAGGTCGGGGTCAATCCCTGAGGATCATGCGGTCGCCGCGCACATCGAAGCCCGACAGCGAGCCGATGAAGTTCATGCCAAGCAGGCTCTGGCTGAGCATACCGGGTGCCGCGATCATCACCGGCATGTCCTTGCGCACGATGCCGCCGATCGCCAGTTGATCGGTCTTGACGGCCGCGGCGCGCGCCATGCCGTTGGCGGTTGAGACCGGTATGGTGTAGTTGAGCGCCGCTGGATTGAATCCGGATGCCTGGGCGTCCTCGGACGTCAAAACGGTGCTGGTCGCGCCGGTATCGACAACAGCCCGCACTGGATTGCCGTTGACCAGGATGCGGGCTTCGAAATGGCCATTGTCCGCCTTGTCGAGTGTCACCGTCGCGTGGCCGTCCTCGACGCCCAGAGCCAGCGGGCTGCCGGGAACAAGGCCCGCGGTGACCCGACTGGCGACATCCTGCAGTTCGTAACGATACTGGTAGCCGGCGATCAGCGCGAGCGCGATGGCCGCCCAGGCGCCAAGGTTCCGGGCCATGGCACCCAGGGGCCTGCCCGAGCGAAGCAGGCCGGCGCCGACCAGCGCGCCAAAGGCGCCAAGCCAGATCAGCCGGCCAAAATCGTAATTCTCGACGCCGAGCGTGCTGCCGGCGGAATCGGTGAGCATGAGCAGGACTGCTCCCATCCCAATTGCGGCAATCAGTATCCAGAACAGGCGGTTCATCTGTGTGGTCGCCTCACGAAAGCGCGTCGCGTTCGCGCGTCATACGAGCGCGGCGCGTTTCCCGTCGCGGCCGACGCTCGACCGTTTCCAGACGGGCAGGCAATTCAGCCATGACGGAGCGACGCGTTTCGGGCGTCATGCCGATCCAGGCGCCGATTTCCTCGCGCGTGCGTCCGCAACCGAAACAGAAGCCGGTTTTCATGTCGATCGAACAGACGAGGATGCACGGGGATTCGATGACCGTCATGTCTTTCTCTTGAGGGTTCCATTAGGAATCCCTTGTTGCACCTCCACATGGTGCAACCGCAAAGCCAATGCAAGCCCTCGCAATTACGCCTTTCGCGRCGACCTTTGCGGCAAATGCGTGAGCATGATCCAGGAGGTTGTGCCAACCGCGCAAGGCGGCTATGCCGCTCACCAACTCCAGGGAATGAATGCCGACGACATGACCAGCGCGCTGCCTTTCGATGATTTTCGCAACCTGCTGGCCAATTTGCCGGCGGCCGACACGATTGCCGAGGTCCGTGTTCGAACGCTGTTTGCCAAGGCCGACAAGCCCGTCAATTCGCTTGGTCGCATCGAGGACATTGCCGCCTGGCTCGCGGCCTGGAGCGGGCGGGCTCCGCCCGCCGTGACAAGGCCGTTGATGGCGGTCTTTGCCGGCAACCATGGCGCCACCCGGCATGGCATTTCGCCACGGCCGGTGGCGGCGACGGCCAACGCGGTCGAGCTTTGTGCCGCCGGAGGTGCTGCCATCAACCAGATCTGCATTGCCAATGATCTCGGGCTGAAGGTTTTCGATCTCGCCCTGCACATCCCGACCGCCGACTTCACCGAGGATGCAGCATTGGACGAGCGCGGTTGCGCCGCCACCATGGCCTTTGGCATGGAAGCGATCGCGGGAGGCACCGACCTGCTTTGCCTCGGCGATCTCGGCGTCGGCAACTCCACTGTTGCTGCGGCCCTGTTTGCGGCGCTGTTCGGAGGCAAGGGCGCCGACTGGGTCGGCCCGGGATCCGGCGCCGGTGCGGCGATGCAGGTACGCAAGGCTGAAGTGGTCGATGCGGCACTTGCCTTTCACGGCGGCCATCTCGGTGACCCGTTGGAGGCGCTGCGCCGGGTCGGTGGCCGGGAATTCGCAGCGATCGCCGGCGCCATCCTCGCCGCGCGGATGCAGAAGATACCGGTTCTGCTCGACGGATTTGCGGCAACGGCGGCTGCAGCAGTGCTGCATGCCGCCAACCCCACGGCACTCGACCACTGCCTTCTTGCCAGCGTGTCGTCGGAGCCCGCGCATGCTCGGGCCGCCGAACGCCTCCGTCTTCGCCCGTTGCTCGACCTGGGCATCGGCCATGGTGAGGGAGCAGGGGCCGCTCTTGCCGCAGGCCTGGTCAAGGCAGCGGCGCTGACCAGTTCAGGCATGGCGGCGGCCGTTCGGGGTTAGACGCCAGACACACGAGCGAAGTCTGCTATCGCCGCCGCGCCGCCACCGCCGCGGTCGGCAGCGCCGGCAGTTCTTCCATCACCCGGCTCAGCGGGAAGATGGCGATCGCTTCGGTGCCTTCGCGCAGCTTGGAATGAAGTTCGAACTCGCCGCCATGCATGGCGAGCAGGCCTTGCACGATCGGCAGGCCGAGCCCGGTGCCTTGCTCGGCGCTCTTGATGGCAATCGAGCCCTGACCGAAGGCCGAGAGCACCACCGGGATTTCGTCTTCGGGGATGCCGGGACCGTTGTCCTTGACTGAAATGTACTGTCCGCCACCCGCCGTCCAGCCGACGCGAACGCGGATTTCGCCGCCGGTAGCCGTGAACTTGATGGCATTCGACAGAAGGTTGAGCGTGATCTGCCGCACCGCCCGCTCGTCRGCAAACAGGCGCAGCAACTCATGCTCGAAATCCTGGACAATGCGGATATCCTTGTTGCGGGCCCTCAATTCCATCATGTGACAGYAATCCTCGACGATGTTGAGCAGCATCACCGGCTCCTCGTTGAGCTGGTAGCGGCCGGCCTCGATGCGCGACAGGTCGAGGATCTCGTTGATCAGGTCGAGCAGGTGCTGGCCGGATTCATGCACGTCATGGGCGTAGTCGCGATAGGTCGGGTTGCTCATCGGTCCGAGCACCTCGTTCGACATCACCTCGGAAAAGCCGAGAATGGCGTTGAGCGGCGTGCGCAATTCGTGGCTCATCGAAGCGAGGAACCGCGACTTTGCCAGATTGGCGTCTTCCGCCCGCCGCCGTGCTTCGTCCGACATCGATTTCGCCGTCTCCAGTTCGGCGACCAGCGCATCCTTTTCGGAGCGGAACGACAACAGCATCAGGGACGAGCGGTTGAGGTGACGGGCGACATAGGCGAAGAATGGCAACGACACGACCAGCAGCCCCGCCATGATCGCCCCGACCGGCATCCACAGCTTGACGCCCGCATAGGCATAGAGAGCCACCGGAACGGCAAAGGTTGCCAACAGGGCGCCACCCAGGGAAGAGGTCATGACGGCGGTCGCCGCCATGGCGACCAGCAGCACCACCGCTTTGACAACCTGGAACTGGTCGGGCAGGCAGGTGCTGCAGCCAAGCCAGACGAACCACCCCCAGCCGAGACCGCAAAGGAAGTGGCCGATCAGCAATTCTCTTTGTGTTTGCAGTGGGTTGAGCTCGGAAGCTTCAGTGCGCTCAATGCGCCGCGCCAGGAAGGTGACGATGATGTAGCAGGCGAGCGTGAACAGGGCCCAAAGGCCGATCTCATTGCCGACGCCGGCAAACCGGCCGGCTGCCGCGATCGCCAGGACGAGCAGCGGGATGGCGATGGCGCCGCTTGTCATCGCGCGGGCGTGGAGCTTCAGGAGTTCGCGATCAAAATCGGGATTGCCGGCCTGCTGCGAAAGACGGTCGCGCGTCTTGCGCACCGCGCGCGCGACATCGCTGTTGCGATGAGGTTTCCTGCGGTCCACTATGAACTTGTCCGCTGTGTTCGAGCGTTGCAAGGGCATGAAACTTCAATTTATGCGAGCAGCGGTTTCCAAGTGTTAAGCTACGTTCGAATGATTAACCAACCGTTTGCCATATGAGCCGTTCATGGGGCACGAGGCCGCGCCGGCGATACGCTGCGCCACCCCGAAGCTTGGGGCGCCGGCTGATGGATTACGGGCTTACCGTCATCATTCTCGGATTGCTGATCCTGTTGGCGGCTCGTCTCGACCGGGTGGAAACACGCAAGACGGAGGGTGTGGCAATCGTCAACGATGGCGATTCCATCACGCTTGGCGCCGAGCGTGTCCGTATGCGCGGTATAGACGCTCCAGAATATACGCAGACCTGCCGCAGGAATGGCGCCGACTATCCCTGCGGCACGCTTGCGCGCCAGGCGCTGGTGCGACTGATCGCCGGCAAGCCCGTCTCCTGTACCGGCTGGCAGCGGGACCGCTACGGCCGGTTGCTTGGCAACTGCACCGCCGGCGGCAAGGATCTCAACCGCGCGCAGGTGGAGGCGGGCTGGGCGGTTGCGTTTGGCGGCTTCGAGAGCGAGGAGGCCACGGCCCGTGCGGCAAGGGTCGGCATGTGGGCGGGTACATTCGACCGGCCGCAGGACTGGCGCGACAGCCATCACGGCGAAGTCGTTGAGAGAAAGCATGGCACGCTGGCGTCGATCGGCGATGCCGTGCGTGAGATTTTTCGGTTCTGGTAAACCCCGTAAGGGGTTGAACTCTATGGTTGTTGGGAAACCGGGAGGATGGGAATGAAGTTGTTCGACGGTGGCCGCGCACCCAATCCGAGGCGGGTCCGCGTTTTCCTGGCCGAGAAGGGCATTACTGTTCCGCTGGTGCCCATCGACATGGGCGCGCTGGAGCACAGGAAGCCGTCGGTCAGTTCGCGTAACCCTTTGCAGCGTCTGCCGGTGCTTGAACTCGACGACRGCACGATCCTCACCGAATCCGTCGCCATCTGCCGTTATTTCGAGGAGTTGCAGCCCGAGCCGGCCCTGTTCGGGCGTGGCGCGCTCGGCAAGGCGCAAGTCGAGATGTGGYAGAGACGGATGGAATTCAACCTGCTCAGTTGCGTCGCACAGGCCTTCCGTCACATCCACCCGGCGATGAAGGAATGGGAAATTCCGCAGATTGCCGAATGGGGCGAGGCCAACAAGCCCAAGGCCGTGGAATTCCTCAGGCTGCTGGACGATGAGCTGGGCAGCCGGGAGTTCATCGCCGGCGACAGCTATTCGATTGCCGACATCACCGGCCTGATCGCCGTCGACTTCATGAAACCGGCACGCATCAAGGTGCCGGACGAATGCGCGAATGTGTTGCGCTGGCACCAAGCCGTTTCCAGCCGGCCGAGCGCCGCCGCCTGACCATGATCCTGAAAAGCGGAAGCCAGTTTTCGGACGAGATCACGGTCGACGAGGATGCGCTCGAAAGCTTCGCCGAGACGGTTCGCGCTTGCCGCATCTGCGTCGAAAGTCCGATCGGCAAGCCACTGCCGCACGAACCGCGACCGGTGTTGAGACCATCGTCCAGCGCCCGCATCTTGATCGCCAGCCAGGCGCCGGGAACCAAGGTGCATATCACAGGCATGCCGTTCACCGACGCCTCCGGCGACCGCCTGCGCAGCTGGCTCGGGGTGACGAGCGAGGAATTCTACGACATCGATAAGTTCGCCATCGTGCCGATGGGCTTTTGCTTTCCCGGCCAGGATGCCAAGGGTGGCGACTTGCCGCCGAGGCGCGAATGCGCGCCGGCGTGGCGCGCGCCGTTGATGGCGTTGATGCCGCGGATCGATCTGGTGCTTACCATCGGCATCTATGCGCAGGCCTGGCACATGGGTGCCGTGCGCCGACCTTCGCTGACCGAAACGGTGATGGACTGGCGTGCCATCTGGGATCAGCCCGGCAGCCGGAAAGTGCTGCCGCTGCCGCATCCGTCGTGGCGCAACACCGGCTGGCTGAAGAAGAATCCATGGTTTGAAATGGATTTGCTGCCATTCCTGAGATCGGAAATCCGCTATCGTCTCGATTGAACTTTCAGCAAGAAATCACTCGCTTTTTGCTCGATCGGCAGAATTTCTTTCTTGTGGAAGGCTCCAATAAGGCGGAATATAGCCAATCTATTCCCCCGGAGAGAAAAAGATGGACCGCCTCGATAG
>NZ_JBFULQ010000237.1:0-8385 GCF_054049815.1 Mesorhizobium sp. P5_C1
ATACAGGTCCTGGAACCATGATGCTGATCAGAACCTACGTGGCTGCGAGTGCAATCGAAGGCGTCGGCGTGTTCGCCGCCGAACCGATCAGGAAAGGCGCCTCGATCTGGCGGCTCGATCCGGATTTCGACCGATTGATTCCGATGGAAAAATACGAGGCAGCCCCCTCGCATCTGAGGGAATTGCTCGACCGCTATGCCTATCCAAGCCCGGACCGTCCCGGTTTCATGGTCTATGAGGTCGACAATGGGCGTTTCATGAATCACGCCGAACGGCCGAATACGGATTTTTCGCAGTATGGCGGCGCCATCGCTACCCGCGACATCGCGGCCGGGGAGGAGATCACGTGCGACTATGGTGAGTTCTTCGAGGATTTCGAGCGGCTTCACCTCGCTACGGCGTAGTCGGCTCCCGATCCAGCGGCAAACCGGCTGCGGTTTGCCGCTGATGTTCATTTCGGCTGTGGACAGCGCGGCCTGATTCTGCTATCAGCCGCCACAATTCGTGGTGTAGATCGCCGCGGAGGCTTGTGGCTATGGCCGCTTGCCTGTTGATATCAAACCCGAAAGACAGGATTGCCCGTGCAGGTACTCGTCCGCGACAATAACGTTGATCAGGCGCTTCGCGCGCTCAAGAAGAAGATGCAGCGCGAAGGCATTTTCCGCGAAATGAAGATGCGCGGCCATTACGAGAAGCCTTCCGAGAAGCGCGCCCGTGAAAAGGCCGAAGCCGTGCGCCGCGCCCGCAAGCTGGCCCGCAAGCGCGCACAGCGCGAAGGCCTGCTGCCGATGACGCCGCGTCCGGTTGCTGCTGGCGCCGCCGGCGGTGCAGGTGGTGCTCCGCGCCCGCCGCGGTTCTAACGCCAATTTTTCGTCCTTTTCGAAGGATACCAGAGGTGGCGCGATGCGGAATCGCCGCCACCTTTTTGTTTAGGGCGACATGCGTCCACTTGAACGCTCAAAAGACGCTCTAACGCTTTACGACAATTTTGACCCGGCCCGGAGGGGGGACCCGGACCCGAGTGACGCGACTGAAGTGAGGACAGGGCAGACATGAACGCAATCAGCGTGGAGCGCAGAACCCAATTGCGCGGCTTTGCCCTGACGGCAGCCCTGCTTTCCGGGCTGGCGCTGGCCGGCTGCCAGACGGCGGGCCCTACAGGCGAATTCAACAACATCGACAAGGCGCAAGGCTCGAGCGAGAACATCTCCTCGCTGTCGGCGGTGATTCAGCGCAATCCCAAGGATCCCGAAGGCTACAATGTGCGCGGCTCCGCTTATGGCCGTGGCGGCCAGTACCAGGCGGCGCTCCAGGATTTCAACACCGCCATCCAGCTCAACCCGAATTTCTACCAGGCCTACTCGAACCGTGCGCTCATTCAGCGCTTCCTCGGCAATCAGAAGGCCGCGCTCGACGACTACAACCGTTCGATCCAGATCAATAGCAATTATGACGCCGCCTATATCGGCCGCGGCAATCTCTACCGCAAGGCGGGTCGCACCCAGGATGCCTTCAACGACTTCCAGAAGGCAATCCAGCTCGACACCACCGATGCGCGCGCTTATCACAATCGCGGCCTGATCTATCAGAGCCAGGGCCAGCACAAATTCGCCATCGAGGATTTCTCGACCGCCATCTCGCTAGCGCCGGACGCCGCCGAACCCTACAACGGCCGCGGCCTTTCCTATCTGGCCACCAACGACGAAGACAACGCCTTTGCCGACTTCAACATGGCGATCAAGCTCGACGGCAAGAACGCCGAGGCCTGGGCCAATCAGGCGCTGATCTACGAGCGGCGCGGCGACAAGGTCAAGGCGGGGAAATCCTACCGCGAAGCCGTGCATCTTGATCCGACCTACCAGCCGGCCAAGGATGGCCTCGCCCGCGTCAGCGGTGCGACTTAGGCGCCAATCAAAGCGCTGCCCGTTGTGCGCCCGAACTAGCGCGCGGCTCTTGAAAACCCATCAATCCGGCAACCGCGCATTAACCCCGGCGGCAAGGTGTTGGCGCGTGCCTTGTTCGCGCCAAGTTTTCAGGGGAACGGTCTGGCCACCCAAGCCGTTATTCCAAGCAATTTGCGAAAGGACCCTCCCATGATCAAGAAACTCGCCTGCGCCGCGGCCCTCGCCACGACGGTGTTCGCCGCCGCCCCTGCCAGCGCCGGCAAGCTGCAGCTCGGAACGCTCGACTGCACCATTGATGGCGGCACCTCTTACATCGTCGCTTCCAACAAGGGCGTGTCCTGTGTCTTCCGCCCCTACCACCACGGACCGTCGGAGATTTACACCGGCGTCATCTCCAAGATCGGCGTCGATGTCGGCCAGACGCATCAGGGCCAGCTCGTCTGGGCCGTGCTGGCGGCAACGCGCGAACGTGATGCGGGCGATCTCGCCGGCAGCTATTATGGTGTCAATGCCGAGGCCAGCGTGGTGACAGGCGGTGGCGCCAACCTGCTGGTCGGTGGCTTCAACAGCGCCTTCATGCTGGAGCCGCTCAGCGTGCAAGCACAGACCGGCGTCAACCTCGCCGTGGCCGTGACCTCGCTGGAGCTGATCCACTCGCTCAAGTAATTGCATGGAGCCATGCGCTCCCACGACCCTCTATTTACGGCGCGGAACCAGATAGGATGGTTCCGCGCCGTTTGATTCTTAGGCAATACCGGGAAAAAGGTGAAACGGTTTTGCCAGGAAAAGCGCGTGGCGCTTTCCCTAGGGAATTGCGTCAAAACAAAGAGATAGAGCGGTTCCGAACCGCTGGGGGGACTGCATGCCAAAGACAGCCATCGCTGCTGCCATATTCGCCACCACGCTTGCCGGAGCGGCGCATGCACAGGACAAGGGCATCGAACTCGGCGTCCTGGATTGCGCCATCGGCGGCGGCACCGGCTTCATCTTCGGCTCGAGCAAGGATTTGAGCTGCACCTTCAACCCCGCCGACAAGACCTTTGCACCGGAAGCCTATTTCGGCGCCGTCAACAAATACGGCCTCGACATCGGCACCACGAAGCAGACGGTGATGCAGTGGATCGTGCTGACACCGCTGAAGAACATCTACGCGCCGGGCGCGCTGGCCGGCGACTATATCGGCGCCAGCGCCGAGGTAACGGCCGCCGTCGGCGCCGGCGCCAATCTGCTGGTCGGCGGCTCCTCGCAGGCCTTCACCCTGCAGCCACTCAGCCTGCAGACGCAGACCGGCATCAACCTCGCTATCGGCGTCAGTCAGTTCCAGTTGCGCAGCACCGAGAATTGATCGCCCGGTCGCCTCCCGAAAAAATCTCGAAAATTTCGCTTGAGCTCAACCCCGGTTGAGGTTTTACAAGCCTGCCCCGACTGGAGCGGCGCCCTCGACGCGGCGCGCGATGCACGCTCCCGCCTGCGCATGGTCCTGCCGGAAACCCATACTGGCTTCTGGCGCCATGCGCTGGCATCGAGATATGGAAGGCAGGGGTGGAAATGACCGGAATCAGCACAAACAGGGTCGACTGGCGCGCTTTGTGGGCAAGCGGCGACCTGGCGCGTTTCTGCTTCATCAGCCTCGGCATCCTGCTGCACGCCACCAACGAGACGATGGTGGCGACGGTGATGCCGGCCATGGTCGGCGAACTGGCCGGCGTCCAGCTCGTCGGCTGGTCTTTGGCCATCTATGAACTCGGCGCCATCGTCGCCGGCGCCGCGGCGGGACGGCTGGTGAGCTATGTGGCGCTGCGCACCAACATGGTGGTTGCCGCCCTCCTCTATGCCACCGGGGCGCTGATCTGCGCCATCTCGCCTTCCATGCAATTGTTCCTTGCCGGCCGCCTGATCGAGGGGCTTGGCGGCGGCGCGTTGGTGTCGTTGGCCTTCGTCTCGGTCGAACGGCTGTTCTCGCGCGCCATCTGGCCGCAGCTTTTCGGCATCATGTCGGCGATCTGGGGCGTCGCCGCCTTCAGCGGCCCGCTTCTCGGCGCGATCATGACCGAGCTTTTGTCATGGCGCTGGGCCTTTGGTATCTTCACCTTCGGCGGCACTGCGATGGCGCTGGCGAGCCTGATTGTCCTCAACACGCCCGAGGCCACCAGGCCGCAGGCGACCGCGGGCAAGGCGCCGCCCTTCCCATTCGCCGCGCTTGGCTGCCTTGCCGTCGCCGTGGTGCTGATCGCCTCGGCAGGCGTTGACATCGCCCTGCTGCGCTCGTCGGTGCTGATGGCCCTCGGCCTCATCGGCCTGGTGCTGTTCTTCTACATCGACGCGCTGAAGCCGCGCTCCCGGCTTTTTCCGGCGCGGCTGTTCTCTTGGCGTACACCGGTCGGCGCAGGCATGACCATGGTCGCCGCCTTTTCGGTGGCGACCTGTTCCTTCGGCGTCTACGGGCCGCTGATCCTGACCAGCCTGCACAACATCCCGCTGCTCACCACCGGCTACATCATCGCCGCCGAATCGATCGCCTGGTCGATCCTGTCGATCCTCGTCGCCAATGCGCCACCGCACCGCGAGCGGTTGATCATCGTTGGCGGCGCGCTGATGATCGCGGCAGGCATCGCCGGCTTTGCCTATACGATACCGCTGGGCTCCATTCCGCTGATCCTGCTTTGCGCCCTGCTGCAGGGTGGCGGCTTCGGCATCGCCTGGCCGTTCCTGACGCGCGTCATCGTTGCCTCCGCCCCGGAGGACGAGCAGACCATCGCCTCGGCGGCCGTGCCAACCATGCAGCGCATCGGCTACGCTGTGGGCGCAGCACTTGCCGGGATCGTTGCCAATGCCAGCGGCTTTTCAGAAGGACTGAATCATGACGCGGCCGCGAATGTCGCGTCCTGGCTGTTTCTTGCCTTCGTGCCGCTCGGCGTTGTGGGCTGCCTCGCGGCCTTGCGGACATCGTCGACGGCAAACCACCTGCAGGAGGCTGTTGGTTAAAGCAATTCGAGGAAAGTGTGAAACCCGGGAAAAGCGATTGGCGCTTTCCCTAAGGGAATTGCTTTGAAACAAAGAGATAGAGCGTCACGTCGAACGGCCTCTATTCGACCTCTCGCAGTCGATAGCCGACACCGGTCTCGGTGGTGATATAGCGCGGCTGGTCGGGGGTCTTCTCGATCTTCTGCCTGAGCTGCCGCACATAGACCCTGAGATACTGCACGTCGGTCGAATCGCCCCAGACCTGCTTCAAAAGGAAATGATGGGTCAGCACCTTGCCGGCGTGCTGCACGAGGATACGCAGGATCTCGTATTCCTTCGGCGACAACTTGACGTCCTTGCCTTCGACCTTGACGATGCGTTTGACCAGATCGACGGACAGGTCGCCGGTCTGGAACACCGGCTTTTCACCTTGCTGCTGGAACTTGTGGCGCAGCGCCACGCGGATGCGCGCAACCAGCTCATTCATCCCGAACGGCTTGGTGACATAGTCGTCGGCGCCAAGTTCCAGAGCCTGGACGATGCCGGCCTCGTCGGTGCGGCTGGACAGGATGACCACCGGAATGTCGAGGCCGTCGTCGCGCCATTTGCGCAACAGCTCGTGGCCACCCATGCCGGGCAGGCCGAGATCGAGCAGGACGAGATCCGGCTTCTCCGCATCCATCAGTTCGATCGCTGCCTTGGCGTTCGGCGCCTCGCTGATCGCGTAGCCCTGGCTGCCGAGCCCGACACGAAGCAGCTTGCGGATCGGCGGCTCGTCGTCGACAACCAATATCCTGACGTTCGAGTTTGTCATGCCAAGTCACCCATTTCGTTGTCGTCCGTATTGGCGGCATCGAGATCGGGCTGGTTCGCCGGTTTCGGCATCTTGATGGTGAAGACCGCGCCCGAACGGTCGGTTCGGTTTGCCGCCGTGATCGTGCCCCCCATCGCCTCGATGAAGCCGCGGCAGATCGACAGGCCGAGCCCGGTGCCGGCGCGGACCTGGTCGCGCTTGCGCACTCGGTAGAACGTATCGAAAATCCTTTCCAGGTCGCCGGGAGGGATGCCCGGCCCTTCATCCATGACCTGCAGGATAACGGAACCATTGTCGGTCCAGCCCTGTATCCGGATCGTCGAGCCGGGCGGCGCGTATTTCGCTGCATTGTCGAGGAGATTGAACAGCGCCTGCTCGAACAGCACGGGGTCGACTTTCAACATCGGCAAATCGCTGGGGATGTCGATCTCGGTCTTGTGCTCAGCGATGATTTTCCTGGCCCTCTGCAGGGCGGAACCGACGATGTCTCCGACATAATGGAAAGCATAGTTCGGCTCCATCGCGCCGGACTCGATCTTGGTCATGTCGAGCAGATTGGCGATAAAGCGGTTCAACCGCTCGGATTCGTCTAGCACGGTCGTCAGCAGCTCCGCCCGGTCCTGTTCGGGAAGTGCCGGTGCGAATTCCCTCAGCGTGCCGGCCGCGCCCATGATGGCGGCGAGCGGCGTCTTCAAATCATGCGAGATGGACGTGAGAAGTGCCGAGCGCAGCCTGTCCGCCTCGGCCGCGAGCTTGGCGCGGTCGACGTCCGCGACGAGCTGGATGCGCTCGATGGCGACCGCCGCCTGGTCGGCCAGCGCATCGAGCAGGCGCTGCTGCTCGGGCGTCAGCAACGGACCCTGCTTGTCGTTGTCGAGGCCGACGACGCCGATTGCCGTGCGCCCGGTGCGCAAGGGAAGATAGAGGCGCTTGGCGCCCGGAAGCGTGTCGGCGCCGCGTCCCGCGGCACGGTCATGCTCCCAGGCCCAGCGGGCGGCTGCGATGTCGGCCTCGGCCAGCGTGTCGTCGGGCGGATAGCCGGCCTTGACGGTGATCGTTCCGTCTTCCGGCAGCAACAACACCACCCGCAGCTTCAGCATCGAGGCGATCTGGAAGGCGGTGGCCCAGAGAACGTCGTCGAGTGTGCCGGCGCCGGCGAGCTTCTTTGAAAAGAGGTAGATGTCCTCGGTGGCCCGCGCCCGCGAGCGGGCGGCGATCGCCTGACGCTGGACGCGCACCGTCAGATTGCTAGCAATGACGGCGACAACCAGGAACACGCCGAGCGCAACGATGCTCTCCGGATCCCGGATCGTCAGTGTGTAGCGCGGCTCCAGGAAAAAATAGTTGAACGCGAGCGCGCTGGCGAGACAGGCATAGAGAGCCGGCCACAATCCGCCGGTCACCGCCGATGCCAGCACCCCGACGAGAAAGATGATGGCGAGGTTGCGAACGTCCAGGAACTGGTCGAGAAGGACGGCGAAGGCGAGCGAGCCCATGACATAGGCCGTGGCCTTGAGATAGGGCCATATCTGGAACTGCCACTGCTCGTCCGCCGCCCTGACGTTCCTCGACGTCGCCTCGGTGTTGCGTTCGTTTCCAGAAATGACATGGACGCTGATGTCACCGGCATTGCGGATGAGATCGTAGGTGAGCGAGCCTTCGATCAATTCGCGCCAGCGCGACCGGGTCGGCCTGCCGACCACGATATGGGTGAAATTGTTCGCCGTCGCATAACGCACGATGTCCTGCGCCAAATTCTGACCCGGAATGGTCGTCACCTCGGCACCAAGCTGTTGGGCGAGGCGCAGGTTCGTGGCGAGTCGGTCCTTGTCCTCCTCCGGCATGCTGGCCGAGCGAGGGCTGTCGACATGCAGCGCCGTCCACGGCGCGCGAAGCCGGTCGGCCAGCCTGCGTGCATAGCGGACGCGGGCCGAGCCTCCCTGGCGCGCGTCGAGACAGACGAGGACCCTTTCGCCTGCAGCCCACGGCCCGGGAATGGCATGCGCCTGCATATGGATCAGCAACTGGTCGTCGACGCGCTGGGCGGTGCGGCGCAGCGCCAATTCCCTCAGCGCCGTCAGGTTGCCGGGCGAGAAATAGTTCTCGATGGCGCGCTGGGCAGTGTTGGGGAAATAGACCTTGCCTTCCTCGAGCCGCTTGATCAGGTCGTCGGGGGTGAGATCGATGATCTCGACATCGTCGGCCTGGTCGATGATGGAATCGGGAACCGTCTCGCGGACCCTGACCTTGGTGATCTGGGCGACGACATCGTTCAGGCTTTCGACGTGCTGGATATTGAGCGTCGTGTAGACGTCGATGCCTCGCGTCAGGATTTCCTGGACGTCGAGGTAGCGCTTGGGGTGGCGGCTGCCAGGCGCGTTGGTGTGGGCGAGTTCGTCGACGAGAACCAGCGCCGGACGCCGGGCGAGGATGGCGTCGATATCCATCTCGTCGAGGACGCGCCCCTTGTAGTCGACCTTGCGGCGGGGAATGACCTCATAGCCCTCGACCAGGGCCAGTGTTTCCTTGCGACCATGCGTCTCGACGACGCCGATCACCACGTCCACGCCGTCGGCCAGCCTGGCGCGGCCCGACATCAGCATCTCGTAGGTCTTGCCGACGCCGGGTGCCGCACCCAGGAATATTCTCAGGCGGCCGCGTTCCTCCCGCTCGGCATGATCGAGCAGCGCGTCGGGAGAAGGT
>NZ_JBFULQ010000238.1:0-8301 GCF_054049815.1 Mesorhizobium sp. P5_C1
TCGACCCTCAATGGACGAAGTTTATCAAGCAGTGGTCGCGCGTTTCCCCGCAGCATGAGTGAGGGGCGGGCGGCCATCATGAAAGAGTTAGAGCACGTCACCTCGACCGTCACACCGAACGGACACCTCGTCGGCTACGCCCGCACCTCCACCACCGACCAGAAGGCAGGGCTTGAGGCCCAGCTCAGGGACCTCACCGGAGCGGGATGCGCGAAGGTGTTCCGCGAGGAGCTGTCCTCGGTGGCCACCAAGCGGCCGGAACTTGAGAGAGCTTTGGACTACGTGCGAGAGGGCGACACCCTCATCGTCACCAAACTCGACCGGCTGGCCCGCTCAGTGGCCGACCTCGTGGGGATCACCGCGAAGCTCCGATCCAAGTGCGTGGCCCTCCGTATCCTCTCCATGAACCTGGACACCGGAACCCCAACGGGCAAGCTCATGGTGAACCTGCTGGGCTCTATTGCGGAGTTCGAGCGGGAGCTAATGCTGGAGCGGCAGCTTGAGGGGATCGCCAAGGCGAAGGCAGAGGGGAAGTACAAGGGCCGGGCTCCCACGGCGCGGCGCATGGCCCCCGAGGTCATCAGGCTGAAGGCTGCGGGGAAGACCGCCGACGCCATCGCCCAAGAGCTGGGCATCGGGAGGGCGAGCGTCTTCCGCATCCTGAGGGCAGCCTAGCGACATTGGCGGACGGTGGCCCAGACACTCGATAACTGTGCGCGTGACAACACTACGAACCTGCACAGTTTATACTTGTTGATCGGCGACTCGTTATGGCCATACTGGGCGGCGCAACTCAAATCGGAGACTGCGCATGACCCTCCTGACACCCGCCCGCCTGCCGTCCCTCCCCGCATCCGCTGATGCATTCGCGGACCCTGACATCGCCATCAACTTCGCCCTAGACTGCCTTGAGCATTTCGAGGTGGGTTCGTTCCTGGCCGACCGAAGGGCTGGGAGGGCCCTCACGGGCTGGCTGTCGCACATCACCTCGGTTCGCGATGAGGTCCGCTCCTACTACGGCCCCAGCGCCGGTGCCCATCCGCCTCACCCGTAACGACGCCAGGCCTTCCCAGAGCCGGCCCCGAAGCAGAGTGTGAGTTTGTGATGTCGAGTCAGATAATCCGTAGGTATCTCGAAGCCAATCGCCGCATGATGGCCGAGGCCAAGGATATGCCCATAGGTATCTCAGTGGCGTTCCTCGGGGCCGCCATTTGGGGCTTCGACCCGCGAGACCCGAACGACCCGCTGACGCTGGAGGACCTCGCCGACCGATTGGGTTTCTCGCCAACCACCATCTCGCAGCACTTGCGGTATCTGGGCCACGGTTACCGCGAGGGCACACCCGGCCTAGGGCTGGTCGGGACGGTGCGGAACCCAGACAACGGGAGGAAGAAGATATTCTACCTGACGCCACGCGGACGGGGACTCCTCTCGCAAGTTGAGTTCATCCTGGAAGCTGGCGCGTAGCCGGTGCGCCAATCCGCTCGGCCCGTGGCGAGGGAGAGACCTACTTGATGAAGCGAGGAGCCACGTGGGTTCCCGACCGATAGCCCTCCTACTTGATATGCGGCCGGCCGGACCCAGTGTGCAATTCCCACCCACTTGAAGAGAGGCGTAGCCAAGGCCGACCCGTGCGGCGCGACGACGATGAATTGGGCTTGTACTTGAAGAGGAATTAGCAGCCCGACCAATAGCCCACCTACTTGATAAGCGGCCAGCCAGCGCGGTTTGCAATTTGGGGTCTACTTGAAGTGCGGCATGGCCGTACCCCTGTCATCCGATGGGCTGCGCTGGCGCTTCAATCGAGGAATGAATGCCCGCCTCCGAGAGATCGTATCGGTGGACCATTCCAGCCGCAGCGGGCCGAGCCATATGGTCAGGCCACATGCCGCATCCAGCCGTCATCAGGCCTTTTGGGGCCGCCCAACCATCTCACCAGCGCCCGACCCAATGGAGCCCCACCACGGGCCGTGCGGTCATGCGCCAAGATTCCTCACTCCTAACAACCTAGTCGGCAGCAGCGCCGATCCCCACCATTCACCCGCCCAGCCGGAGCCTCGATGGCCCCCCGCTCGGCCGCAACCCATCGAAAGACACGAAGCATGGACACCACGACCGCATTCGCACCAGCCGACGACGAGCAGGCCCGCATCCGCAGGGCATTCGAGAGGGTCTCCGCCAAGCTGGAGGCACGGAGGCAGGCCGATCCCAACAACCCGGCAGGCGACCAGGCCTTCCGCGACCGCATAGCCCTCCAGCAGCAAGAAGGACCTGATGGGGCCGGGGTGATCGAGAGGACCGCCAGAGCCGCGTCCATCGGAGCCTCCAAGGCGCTGTTCGAGACCAAGGACTTCCTAGTCGGTGAGCCCAAGGAGACCGACAAGGCGGACATCCGGCAGAGCTTCGAGGCCCAGGGCCGGGCGCTGGCCAACGAGAGCATCGGCTACGGGCTGACCGAAGGTGTCTCGCAGCTCACTGTCGGTCTCATCGGGGCCGGCAAGCTCCTGGCCCCACTCAAGGCCTACACTGAAGGCAGCGCCATCCTGAAGACTGGCTACGAGATCGCCAAGGGTGCCATCGCCGGCTACACCGTCCTCGATCCCCATGAGGACCGCCTGTCGAACCTGGTCGAAGAGTTCCCTGACCTCCAGAACCCCGTGACCAACTACCTGGCGGCTGACCCCGACGACACCGCTGCCGAGGGCCGCTTCAAGAATGCCCTGGAGTCCATCGGTGCGGACCTGACCCTGGTCGGCGCTGTGCGCGTCATCAAATATCTCCGCAATAGCGACAAAGCGGCGGCGGCGAAGGAGATCGCCAAGCTGGAGAAGTCCCGACTGGCCAATGCCAATGAGTACGGCCTACCTGATGCGCCCTCGGTCGGCGGCGAAGTGCGGGCTTCCGAGGTGAACTTCAACCCCGAGGAA
The DNA here is from genome assembly GCF_054049815.1 of Mesorhizobium sp. P5_C1. Classification (NCBI taxonomy): domain Bacteria; kingdom Pseudomonadati; phylum Pseudomonadota; class Alphaproteobacteria; order Hyphomicrobiales; family Phyllobacteriaceae; genus Mesorhizobium; species Mesorhizobium sp. P5_C1. The sequence goes on from NZ_JBFULQ010000238.1 coordinate 2,928, forward strand.
GAGATACGCCCAGGGATATGGAAAGAGACCCCCAAGCCCGGCGAAGCACCCCGTGAGGTAGGAGCCATCGGAGGGCCTAGCCCGGCCAAAACCGAGGGGGTTCCAACTGGTCCTGCCGAAGACACCATGGAGCAGCTCGGCACCAAGCCTCCGATCAACCCGAAGACCGGCCAGCCCCTCCTCCCGACTGAGAAAGTCCCGCTCAAGGCCGTCCCCACCCAGGAGATACCTGGCGACGACATCGCGAAGATACTGAGGGACACCCAGGCGGATGCCAAAGCGGTCGAGACGTACGGCTCCAAGGCGCTGGCCCAGGAAGCTGGCCACGACTTTGGCAAGAGGATTCCCCTGCCCTGGCAAAAGCTTCACATCACTGGCAACGTGGAGTCCCTCATCCAGCGGTCGGCGAAGGTCCTGGAGGACCGCTTCAATGTCGCCAAGGGCGGCAAGGTGCTGACGGACGAGCATATGCGGTCTCTCGCGAACGAGCTGGGCCTCCAGTTCAATGAGGACCCGGCGCTCATCCTCGGGCAGCTCGCTGAGGCCGGTGATAAGGCTAAGCTCCTCGCTCCGCAGATGGAGGCCGCGCTCCGCCTCGGCAACCGCATGTTCAATGACGCTGACGACCTGGCCAACAGGATTGCCAACGGCAACCTCCACGAGTTCGGCGGCAACGTCCAGCTCGCCACCCAGGAGTTCATGGCGCGGCTCGGGGTCTCGTTCGACACGATGGCCTCGGCCAACTCCATGCTTGCAAACTCGGGGCGCACCTTGCGCTTCGCACGCTCCCAATTCCGTTTCAGGCCGGCCGACATCGCGCGGCTCAAAGGCATGGACCCCGAGCAGGTCATCATGGTGATGCGCAAGGCCGGTGGAGACCCCAAGAAGGTCGCCATGCTCCTCAACGAGAACTGGCGCAAACGGGTCCTGGACGAAGCCACTTGGCACCTAACAAACGGCCTCCTCTGGATGTGGCCAACCCACATGGTCAACCTAACGACCAACGCCTTCATGCTTGCTGCGCGGCCCATCGAGAAGACCTTCGGGTCGGCGGCCCTCCGTCTCATCACCAAGGACCCAGGGAAGAGGGCGGAGCTGTCCTCGCTCACAAGGCAGGGACTCCGCGAGTACCACTACACCATCGCCTCCCTGGCGGACGGCTGGTCCAATGCGGTCGAAGCCTTCAGGCGGGGTGACTCCATCCTCAACCCCCAGAACACGGAGTTCTTCGACGGCAGCGTGACGGGCCCCCAGACGCAACCGCTTCAATGGAAGCCCTGGAACTCCGTCTGGGACGTGGCGCACAACGCCTGGCAGTCGGCTAACTACCGTACCCTCGTGGGCTTGCCTACGCGGACGCTGGGCGGTGCCGACGAGTTCTTCAAGACGCTCCGCTACAGGGCCGTGGTGCAGTCCAAAGCTGCCACCGACGCGGCGGGCCTCGGGCTGACCGGCCGGGACCTCAAGGACTACGTGCAGAAGGCCATGGACAAGGCCCTCGACCCGGCAACCGGCAGGGCTCTCGACGCCAACGCGGTGCGGGAAGCCCAGATGACGACCTTCCAGCAGGACCTCAACTACGAGACCCTTCCCGGATTTGCGCTAGGGCGGGCCGTACAAAGTGCTCGCCGGACAGCCCCGATCCTGGCCCTAGTGCTACCCTTCGTGAAGACCCCCATCAACGTCATCCGGTATGGAATGAAGCTCACGCCGGGACTGAATGTCCTCCAGACGGAGTTCCGGAACGCACTCTTTGGAAAGACCGGGATGGAGGCCCAAGCTCAGGCTATTGGTCAGATGGCCATGGGGTCTATGTTCATGGGCCTCGCGGCTCATTTGGCGGCCAACGACTCTCTAACCGGCAGTGGCCCTGACAACTACGTGCTGAAGCAGGAGCTTCTCTCCACCGGATGGAAGCCTTATTCGGTCACCTGGATGGGGGCGGACGGCAAGCGGCGATACTTCCAGCTCGGAAGGTTCGACCCCGCCGCCACCGTAATGGGCCTCGTGGCCGACATCGTGACCCTCCAGAAGAAGAATCCCGACCAGGATAGATCGGATCTGATTATGGCGGTTGCCGTGGCGGTGGCCAAGAACCTGGGCGAGAAGACGTTCCTCCTCAACCTCAACAATTCGCTGAAGGCGGCCCTCGACCCCGAGACGGAGCTTCCTAAGTTCTTGGGGCGCACGGCGGGCTCTATGCTCCCTATGTCCTCCTTGATGCGTGGTGCCAATCCCGACCCGTACCTCCGTGAGGCGCGGACCTTCGTGGACAACGCCATCAGGGGCGTACCTGGGCTTTCCGAGACGCTCCCTCTCACCATGGATGTATGGGGCGATCCCATCGAGCGCCACGTTGGCCTCATGGACTCCCAGGACGCGGACATCGTGGAGGCCGAGCACAACCGCATCATGCTCCAGACGGACCATGGCATCGGCAAGCCGGGGACGGACCTTCAGGGCGTGGACCTTCGGGAGATCACCCTCACGCAAGGCAAGCAGGCCGGCAAGAACGCCTACCAGCGTCTCCAGGAGCTGTCAGGGCACATCCCAGGGCAGAAGAACCTCAAGGAGGTCCTCGCCGGCCTGATCAAATCGGAGCCATACCAGGACCTCCCCGATGGTGACTCCGACGTGAAGGGCACCAGGCTCAACAAACTCGGGGAGATCGTCCAGCGCTACCGCGAGGCCGCCAAGAAGGTGTTCCTCCAGGAGAACGTAGAGCTGCAACCCATAATCGGGAAGCGGCAGATGGAAGCTCGCGGAGCCGTCACGGCAAACAGAAAGGCCAGGACGGACGGGCAACCTGGCGCCAAGGCGCTGCTGGAGGCTCTCACCAACGGGCGGGCGCAACAATGAGCCGCGCCATCCAACTCGACCCACAAGGACGTAACGACATGACAGCTTCAAAGTACGGGTTCGCTCCCGGAGAACTCAACTCGCCGCATGCCATCTCCGCAGCGGTTGCCGCCTGGCACGAACCCCAGACGCAGGTTACAGCGGTGGGAAGTTTCCCGCTTGGCACCTACGGAGTCGTCTGGGCGGGGCAAGGCAGGGAAGGCATCCTGTGGGGTGCTGGGCACACTACCTCAGGGGTCCCGATGCTCGCCTTGGGCATTCGACGCCTGTTGGCCATGGTGCCAGCCGACTTGGAAGTCTTCGTGCAAGCCCATGCCGAGTTGGGGGCGTACATTGGGCCAAGAGGCCACATCCGGGCGGCTATGCGGCGAGAGGGCGAGACCTCGTCCGGCAAGCCTTTCGCCGGCTATGAAGTCCTCCGGGAGATTGCCCTTCGCCAAGACGAAGGAGGCTGGACGTATCGACCTGTCGCGAGGCCGCTCACACTCCATCGGCTGAGGCTAGCTACCGGAATCGCGCACGGAGAGGCCCGTCAGGCCGGTCTCGCGTACCAACGATCCACTACCCCGTCATTTGGCGACCTGACGCGGGGGTCTGTCGAGACATGCGAAATTCCGCGGCCTTTCACCATCGCCGTAGAGGGGCCATGACCTCAGAAGCGGAGCTGAACGAAGCCGAAGAAGAGCGGACCCCAGGCCGCGATATCCACCACGACCCTTGGCTGACTCCCGCATGTCCGGTTCTCCAGGCCCTCGCCACTACCGTCTTTGAGGACATCGAACATAACTCCCCCTCGCCACAGCGCCAGCGTCGGGACGCAACGCAGCGTCGCAGGGCAATCACCGGGAACCTCATCGCCAGCCTCGCCCTCCTGGTGCTCCATCACCCAGCCGGCACCCGCTTGGCCGTCTCAGCGAGGAACGACCAAGCGACCCGCTACGACCGCCCTCGGTTCCCCCGCGAGGTGGTCACGAAGCTAATCGGCAGCATGGAGGCATCGGGTTTCGTCACCCGGCAGCGCGGCGGGCGAGGCGGTCAGCGGTCCACCATCGAGCCGACTCCACGCTTCCGCAGTATGATGGTGGACCTAGAGCTAGCCCCGAGGCCGATTGGTCGGGAGGCGGGGGCAGAGACCATCGTTCTCAAGGCCTCCACCGGGAGGGGCCGCAGCAAGCTCCTCCTGGACTACGCCGACACGCCCGAAACGGTCGCTATGCGGGCGGACATGACGGCCATCAATGCGTTCCTCAACGAGGCCGACATCCGACTAGACGGCAGCCCGCCTCCTCCCCCCGTCCTCCTCACCCGCCGCTTCCAGATCGAGCACCAAGACGCCCCCCATACGTTCGACCAACACGGGCGACTCTACGGCGGCTTTTGGATGAACCTTCCGAAGACTCAACGGCATCTCCTTAGGGTCGATGGCGAAGAGGTGGCGGACCTCGACTTCACCGCCATGTTCCCGCAATTGGCTTACCTCCAGGCCGGCCAGACCCTGCCTCAGGGCGACCCGTACAGCGGCATTGGGGGCCTACCGCGTGCAGCGGCCAAGATGGGTCTTTCCGCGCTGCTCTGCCGCCGTGGGACCATGCGCCGGCTGCCTAGCGAGGTCCGGGAGGCCGCAGGCAACGAGTGGAACGCCGAGCGGCTCAGCGGGGCTCTGGCGGAACGTCACCCGGCCATCGCCTCCATGTTCGGCACCGGGCTTGGCCTCAGGCTCATGTTGACCGAGAGCCGCATCCTGGTCGCGACGCTGCGCACCCTGATGGAACAAGGCGTCCCGGCATTGCCGATGCATGACGGAATCATGGTGCCGGCCTCGAAGGAGAAGGAGGCTAGGGAGGCCATGGATTCGGTGGCAGTAACGATTGTTGGGGTGGTGCTGCCTGTGACCAGGAAGGGGTTCGAGGCCTTCGACTTTAGACGTCTGGGGCGATGAATTGTCCCCGGATTGAAGGCGTGTCGGAATCATTCGTGTGATTAAATATCTTCTTCGCCGGATCATATTCGAAGCGGCTATGGACCTGCCCATCCAGTTGGATTAGCTCCAGGCGGTTGCGCACGATCCGCCATGCATGCTCGTTCTTGTTATTGCCTTCGACGATCATGCCGTTGTCGTGAAATCGTATCCGCTTTGATCGGTTGGGCGGATTGAAGAACAGACGGTAAGCTTGACCTAAGAGTAGGGACCGGATGTCGCCTGCTACAGCCGGTTTCTGGTCGCTGGGCGGAACTACCGCCTTCTTAATTCGATTGCAGGCCGGTCCTAATGCAGCCACCAGGTTGCCGTCCCCACGACTGTCATCGTAGTCGGCAGTTGTCACCCCGAGGAGGTCGGTGGGGAAATGGAGCGTCCTTTGCGACCGGGGTTTTATTATGAAGCACTTGTCTCTCCCGATCCGGCCTACAAATAGCCCTAACTCAAACAGCACGTTGTCCCGCACTGCGTCTCGTTGCTCCCCGTTCTTCACTAAGGTGTCATCGCCCCTGAAAATAAACGCAGCCGCGTCAAAGC
>NZ_JBFULQ010000239.1:0-8280 GCF_054049815.1 Mesorhizobium sp. P5_C1
GTCGACGCCCTCGTGAAAACACGCTCATCAGGTACATATCATCTGAATTTGTGATTGACTCATCATACCAGTTGGCCTAGCTATTTCTTAAGCTCAGGCCAAAGCTTCGCAGGGAATTCGTGGCCTGGACGAGCGGAGGACTGCCGGGGGCACGACGGCCGGGGTGATGCCGGCAAACAAACGGTTTTTGAAACTGAGACGATCCGCGGTCTGAAATGCAGACAGCGGCCTGAATTGTTTTTCAAACGGGAGGACTTCATGAAACTGACACGCAGAATGACACTGGCGGCTTTTGCCGGCATGCTGGCGCTTGGCACGGCCGCACCAGCCTATGCTGCCGATCTCATTGCCATCATCACGCCCTCGCACGACAACCCGTTCTTCAAGGCGGAAGCTGTCGGCGCGGAGGCCAAGGCCAAGGAACTCGGCTATGAAGCGCTGGTGCTCGTCCATGATGACGACGCCAACAAGCAGTCCGAGCTGATCGACACGGCGATCGGCCGCGGTGCCAAGGCGATCATCCTCGACAATGCCGGCGCCGACGCCACCGTTGCCGCCGTGCAGAAGGCCAAGGACGCGGGCGTGCCTTCGTTCCTGATAGATCGCGAGATCAATGCCACCGGCGTTGCCGTCGCGCAGATCGTTTCCAACAATTACCAGGGCGCCCAGCTCGGCGCGCAGGAATTCGTCAAGCTGATGGGCGAGAAGGGCAATTTCGTCGAACTCGTCGGCAAGGAATCCGACACCAATGCCGGCATTCGCTCCAAGGGCTATCATGACGTCATCGACGACTATCCGGATCTGAAGATGGTTGCCCAGCAGTCGGCCAACTGGAGCCAGACCGAAGCCTACGCCAAGATGGAATCGATCCTGCAGGCCAATCCGGACATCAAGGGCGTTATCTCCGGCAACGACACGATGGCGATGGGCGCCTATGCGGCGCTGGTCGCGGCAAACCGCAAGGACGTCATTGTCGTCGGCTTCGACGGATCGAACGACGTGCGCGATTCAATCACCGCGGGCGGCATCAAGGCCACAGTCCTGCAGCCGGCCTTTGCGCAGGCGCAGATGGCGGTCGAGCAGGCCAACGACTTCATCAAGAACAAGAAGTCGCCGGCCAAGGAAAAGCAGCTGATGGACTGCCTCCTGGTCAATGGCGACAACGCCCCCAAGCTGGAAACCTTCGCGCTGACCAACTGAGCCGGCGTGACATGAATAGCGAGGGGCGAATCTCGGTTCGTCCCTCGCCGCCATTTTCTGCGGATGCCGACCATCATGCCGAGGCCGCCATGCTGAACAACAAACCGCCATGCTGAACAAGCCGACCTGGCCGATCCTTGCCGTGACGCTCGGCATCAGCCTTGCCAGCTGCAAGGTTCTGCCGACCCCCTCGGGTGATAGCGGCGGCGCTGCCGCCTTCAATCCCGACAAGATGGTCGAGGCGTTGTGGGCGGCGAAGGTGGTGCCCTATCTCAAGCAGAAAGCCGGACCGTTTCCCGAGGTTCATGCCCTGGCGAAAGCCGACCCGGCGGCTGCCGGCGCCAAATACGGCAATCCGAACAAGCAGGCGAATTCGCCGTGGGCCTTCGCGGTTCGTGTTGACGGCAAGATCGTTGCCGCAAACACGGGCTCGCGCGCGGCGACGATGGATATCGATGTCGACGGCGACGGCAAGGCGGATGCACGCGTGCAGATCGGTCCCGCCATGCGCGGTACGGCGCTGCGCGACAGCCTCGACTTCGTCCAGTTCAACGACTTCACCAACCAGATCGACTTCGCCCAGTTCGGCAAGGCGTTCAACGCGTATGCCGACAAGAATGTGCTTTCGAAGCTGCCGCGTGAAGCACTGGAAGGCCGCACCGCCAAGGTTCTCGGCGCCTATACGCTCGAAGGCAGCCAAGACCTGCCGCTGGTGACGCCGGCGGAGGCAGAAATCGGGCCGCGGCCATGAGCGATCACGATGTTATTCTGAAGCTGGAAGACGTCTCCAAGGTCTATTCCGGCACGGTTGCGGTCAAGCGAGCGAATTTCGAGGTGCGCAAGGGCGCGGTCAATGTGCTGGTCGGCGAAAACGGCGCAGGCAAATCGACGCTGATGAAGATCATCGCCGGTGTAGAACGACCTACTGCCGGCCGGATCCTCCTGGAAGGGGAAGAAGTTTCCTTCTCGTCGTCCGCCGACGCCGTGAACCGCGGCATCGGCATGGTGTTCCAGGAGTTGAACCTGTTCGGCAATTTGACCGTCGCCGAAAACATTTTCGCCACCCGCGAGATCACCAACCGGTTCCGCAAGATCGACCGCAAGCAACAGGAGCGCCGCGCCGCGCAATGTCTCGAACGCCTGCAGGCCGGAATCCGGCCCGACATGCTGGTCGAGGATCTGCGCATCGGCCAGCAGCAGTTGGTCGAGATCGCCAAGGCGGTTTCGCTCGATGCGCGCATCCTGATCATGGACGAACCCACTTCGGCATTGAGTTCCGCGGAAGTCGAGATCCTGTTCAAGGTGATTGCCGACCTCAAGGCGCGCGGTGTGGCCATCGTCTACATCTCGCACCGGCTCGAGGAGCTGATCCGCATCGGCGACTACATCACCGTGCTGCGCGACGGGCACATCACCGGCCAGGAGGAAATGAGAAACGTCGACACCCGTTGGATCGTACGGCAGATGATTGGGTCCGACGCCAAGGATTTCGCCAAGGCCGATGGCCATGTCCCAGGCGAAGAAATATTCCGCACCGAGGACATCTGCCTGCCGCGTGCGACCGGCGGTCTTGCGGTCGACCACGTCTCGCTCTCGCTGCGCGCCGGCGAGATCCTCGGCATCTACGGCCTGATGGGCGCAGGACGCAGCGAGCTGTTCGACTGCATCATGGGCCGCCATGGCCAGGCCACAGGAGCGATCTTCATTTCCGGCAAACAGGTCAAGGAGCGCGACACGACGCGGCGCATCCGGCGCGGGCTGGCGCTGATCCCCGAAGACCGCCAGCGCGAAGGGCTGGTGTCGATCCTCTCCGTTGCCAGCAATCTGACGCTGGCCAGCCTGTCGCGGTTTGTCCGCCTGTTTCATATCCGCGGCGGCCCCGAAAGGCAGGCGGTGGTGCAGATGGTGCGGGAACTGGCGATCAAGGTTGCCGATCCGGCACAGGAGGTCTCGTCGCTGTCCGGCGGCAACCAGCAAAAAGTGGTGATCGGCAAGGCACTGCTCACCGGCCCGAAGGTGCTGCTGATGGACGAGCCCAGCCGTGGCATCGATGTGGGCGCCAAGGCCGACGTCTTCCGCACGATGCGCAGACTGTCGCGCGACGGATTGGGCATCCTGTTCGCCACCTCGGACCTCGACGAGGTGATGGCGCTGTCCGACCGGATCGCGGTGATGAGCAATGGAAAACTGACCGGCATGTTCGATCGCGCCGAGGCGACGGAGGCCGCCCTTGTCGCCGCCTCGGCGCTTGGCCACGGCCCGGTCCCGCACACGGAGTACACCGCCCATGACTGACATCCCGGCCAAGGCGGCTATTCCCTCCGCATCGAGCGGCTCGCTGCTGCTGACGCTGATGAAGGCGAGGACCTTCATCGCGCTGATCGCCGTGCTGGTCTTCTTCTCGATCGCGGCACCGAATTTCCTGTCGACCGCCAACCTGATCCTGATGTCGAAGCACGTGGCGCTGAATGCGTTCCTCGCCATGGGCATGACCTTCGTGATCATCACCGGCGGCATCGACCTGTCGGTCGGCTCGATCGTCGGCCTGTGCGGCATGGTGGCCGGCTATCTCGTGCTCAACGGCATCGACCTGCAGATCGGCTACACCATCTATTTCAACGTCGTCGAGATCGCGCTGATCACGCTTGCGGTCGGCATCCTGATCGGCGCCGTCAACGGATTGCTGATCACCAGGCTGAACGTCGCGCCGTTCATCGCCACGCTCGGCGTGCTCTATGTCGCGCGCGGCCTGGCGCTGCTGTCGTCGGATGGACGCACCTTCCCCAACCTTGTCGGCAAGCCGGAACTGGGCACCACCGGGTTCGGCTTCCTCGGCGCCGGCCGGCTGCTCGGCCTGCCGGTGGCGATCTGGATCCTGATCGTCGTTGCGCTGGCGGCGGCCTATCTCGCCAAATACACGCCGCTTGGCCGCCATATCTTCGCGGTTGGCGGCAACGAACGGGCGTCGCGAATTTCGGGCGTCCGTGTCAACACGGTGAAGATGTTCGTCTATATGTTCTCCGGTTTCTGCGCGGCAATCGTCGGCCTGATCATCTCGTCCGAGTTGATGGCCTCGCATCCGGCGACGGGCGAAAGTTTCGAGCTCAATGCCATCGCGGCGGCGGTGCTCGGCGGCACCTCGATGTCGGGCGGTCGCGGCACGATTGGCGGCACCATAGTCGGTGCCTTCGTCATCGGCATTCTTTCGGACGGGTTGGTGATGATGGGGGTGAGTTCTTTCTGGCAAATGGTGATCAAGGGCCTGGTCATCATTGTCGCCGTCGTCGTCGACCAGGCGCAGCGCCGGCTGCAGAGTCGCGTGACATTGATGCAGATGGCAAAGGCAGGCTGAGCATGGTGGAATTGCGCGGAGCGCTGATCGGCTGCGGTTTCTTCGCCGTCAATCAGATGCATGCCTGGCGCGACATCGCTGGCGCCACGATCGTCGCCATTTGCGACCGCGATCCCGACCGGCTGCGGATCGTCGGCGACCAGTTCGGCATTACCAGGCGCTACACCGACGCGATGGCCCTGTTTGATGGCGAGAACCTGGATTTCGTCGATATCGCCACCACGGCGCCCAGCCATCGTGCGCTGGTCGAGATGGCGGCGCAACACCGCGTGCCGGCGATCTGTCAAAAACCGTTCGCGCCAACGCTTGCCGATGCCGAGGCGATGGTGAAGGCATGCACCGATGCCGGCGTGCCGCTGATGGTGCATGAGAATTTTCGCTGGCAGTCGCCAATCCAGGCGGTGCGCGCCGTACTCGACAGCAACGAGATCGGCACGCCGTTCTTCGGGCGCATCTCGTTCCGCTCCGCCTATGACGTGTTTTCCGGCCAGCCCTATCTGGCAACGGGAAAGCGCTTCATCATCGAGGATCTCGGCATCCACATCCTCGACATAGCCCGCTTCCTGCTGGGCGACGTCTCGACGATCACGACGCGAACGGCGCGCATCAACCCTGCCATCGCCGGCGAGGACGTGGCGACCATGCTGATGGACCATGCCAGTGGCGCAACCTCGGTGGTCGACTGCAGCTACGCGACGACGCTTGCCGTCGAACCGTTTCCCGAAACGCTGATCGAGATCGACGGAAGCGACGGCACGATCCGATTGGCACAGGGATACCAGCTCACCGTCACCGGCAAAAGCGGCACGGCGGTCAGCGACGTCTCGCCGCCGCTGCTGCCCTGGGCATCGCGACCCTGGCACAACATCCAGGAAAGCGTCGTTGCCATCCAGCAGCACTGGGTCGACTGCCTGGCGAAGGGAACGGAGCCCGCGACCTCGGGCGCCGACAACGTCAAGACCTTCGCACTGGTCGAGGCCGCCTACGCCGGTGCTGCAAGCCGCGAGCCGGTGCAGCTCGACACTTTGCTCAGATGACCGCCGACACCTTTCACCTTTGCGGCACGGATGCGACCGAGGTCGAGCCGGTCAGGCTGAGCGCCGGTGCGCTCAGCGCCGACTTCGTCAACGGCAATCTGCGCACCGTCCGCCATGGCGGTACCGAAGTGCTGCGGGCCATCGCCTACATCGTCAGGGATCGCGACTGGGGCACTTACGAGCCCGAACTGACCGACCTTGCCATTGACCAGGGCGATGACACTTTCTCGATCCGCTATTCGGCAAGCTGCACCGGGCCGGACGCAAGCCGGCTCGGCTTCCGCGCCACCATCAAGGGCTCCTCCGATGGCCAACTGGTCTTCGACGTGAGCGCCCTTCCCGAAAGCGATTTCGAAACCAATCGCTGCGGCTTCTGCGTCCTGCATCCGATCGCCGGCCTCGCCGGCAGCCCGGTGACGGTCGAGCACACCGACGGCACCACGGTCGCGACCAAGCTTCCGCTGCTGATCGACCCGTGGCAGCCCTTCAGGGATTTGCGTGCGATCACGCATGAGGTGCGGCCAGGCGTCAGTGCCGAATGCCGGATGGAAGGCGACGTGTTCGAAATGGAGGACCAGCGCAACTGGTCGGATGCCTCCTACAAGACCTATGTGCGGCCGCTCGCTTTGCCGTGGCCCTATATGCTGCCGGCCGGCCAGCCCCTGCGCCAGACAATCAGCCTGCTGATCACTGGTGAGGGCAGAGCACCGGCTGCCTCCGTGGCCAACGGACCGGTCCGCGTTAAGCTCGGCGAGGCCGGACCGAGGAAGCTGCCCGATGTCGGCGTGATCATCTATCCCGAGGATGTCGAGACGGCACTGGCGAACCTGCCGCTGCTGTCGGCGCTTGGCCCGCAACAGCTGGTCCTCCACTACGATCCAACGCGCGGCCATGGGCTCGACGCCTTGCGATCCTTTGCCCGGGTCGCGGCAGCCTACCCGGCCCGGACGACGCTCGAATGCGTTGTTGCCGGCGTGGGCGATCTCGAGGCTGAATTTTCAGCTGTCGCCAGCTTGGTGCACGAGCCAGGGCTAGAACTTTCGGCCATCGCCGTCTCGCCTTCGGTCGACCGGCAGTCGACGCCGCCGGGGAGCGCATGGCCGGAGTGTCCGCCGCTGGAAACCGTCTATGCCGCCGCCCGCCGCGCCTTCCCCGACATCCGTCTCGGCGGCGGCATGTTCAGCTATTTCACCGAACTCAACCGCAAACGCGTGCCGGCGGACCTGCTCGACTTCGTCACTCATTGCACCTGCCCGATCGTGCACGCGGCCGACGATCTCAGCGTCATGCAATCTCTGGGGGCGCTGCCCTTCATCACCCAATCGGTGCGGGCGATCTTCGGAGAAACACCCTACCGGATCGGCCCGTCGACGATCGCCATGCGCCAGAACCCCTATGGTGGCGCGACCAAGGCCAATCCCGGGGGACAGCGCATTGCCATGGCCGACCGCGATCCGCGCCATGCCGGCCTGTTCGGGGCCGCATGGACGATCGGCTATGCGGCACGCGTCGCACCGGCGGGGCTTGAGATGCTGACGCTCTCCGGCTTCACAGGACCGTTCGGCGTGCTGGCGGGACCGGGCGAGCCAGCCGCGGAAGGATCACCTCGGCCGATCTTCAGGGCTATCAAGGGGCTTTGCGAACTGGCCGGCCTCGCACATGTTGCGGCAACGACGAGCGATGAGACCAAGGTGCTGGCGCTGGCCGGGCGCTCCGCTTCCGGTCAGACCATCGTGTGGCTGGCGAACCTGACAGCGGAGGACGTACCGGTCGACATTTCAGCGCTGGGCAGAGGCCACCTGGTCATGACGCCCTACGCGATCACCCGGTTCGGCTGACACTGCGGATTCACTTTTCGGCGTTCATCACATAGAGCGCACGCGAGCGCTCGAGGTGCTTGATCATCGCCTTCTCGGCGCCGTCGGCATCCTTCTTCTCGATGCGGCCAATGATCTCTTCATGCTCAGTCAGCGTGAACTTTTCCTTGCCGGTCCAGATCAGCATTTCGGTGTGATATTCCTTCAGCCAGCCCAGCATCGCCTCGCTGACGGCGACGTAGATCGGGTTGCCCGAAATCGCCGCGATCTGGGTATGAAACTTCATGTCGGCGGATATGAAGGCTTCGGAATCACCGCGAAAGCTGCGCTGCTCGGCGACGGTGGCGCGCAACCGCTGCACATCCTCGGCGGTGGCTTTTTCGGCTGCTTCCCTGACCATGCCTCGCTCGAAGAAGATGCGGGCGTTCTTGAGGTGCTCTAGCGTGTCTTTCGACGACGACAGGATGATCTTGGCTGCGCCGTCGACCTGCCTGATGATCGACTTGGCGGTAAGCTGCAGCACCTTGGCGCGCTCGCCATGCGAGATCGCCACCAGCCCCATATTGCTCAGCGCCTGCATCGCCTCGCGGATCGCCGGACGGCCGACCTCGAAGCGTTCCATCAGTTCGCGCTCCGAGGGCATGTCATCGCCCGGCATCAGTTCGCCGCTGGTGATCAGGCGCTTCAGCCGCAAGAAGACCTCGTCGGAAAGCTTGCGCCGGACAATCGGTTCGGAACGGTTCATCGTCACGAATCACTCCCTTGATCCGGCCTATCTAACACTGCCGCCACAATTCCCGGAAATTGCGGTCGGGTCGACCCGACCAAACTTCCACTCGGATATCTCTTGCAATACTTATGTACTCATTATACC
>NZ_JBFULQ010000240.1:0-8228 GCF_054049815.1 Mesorhizobium sp. P5_C1
GTCGGCGGCGGCTTCGGCTCGAAGATCTACATCTATCCCGAAGAGATCGTCTGCCTGTGGGCGTCGAAGAAGACCGGGGTGCCGGTCAAATGGGTGGCCGACCRCACCGAGAGTTTTCTGACCGACGCACATGGCCGCGACCATCACACTCATGCTGAAATGGCCTTCGACAGCGATCACAAGATCCTCGGCCTGAAGGTCGAGACCAAGGCCAATCTTGGCGCCTACATGTCGCTGTTCTCGTCGGCGACGCCGACATACCTCTACGCTACGCTGTTGTCGGGCCAGTACAACATCCCCGCCATCCACGCCAATGTGAAGGCGATCTACACCAACACCGCACCCGTCGATGCCTATCGCGGGGCAGGGCGGCCGGAAGCAACCTTCGTCATGGAACGCATGATGGAGACGGCCGCGCGCCAGTTCGGCGTCTCACCCGCCGAGTTACGCCGCAAGAACTTCATTACCTCGTTCCCGCACCAGACGCCGGTCATCATGTGCTACGACGCTGGCGACTATGCCGCTTCGCTCGACGCGGCGATGAAGGCGTCGGACTATGCCGGCTTTGCCAAGCGCAAGGCTGCCGCAGCCAAGAAGGGGCTGCTGCGCGGCATCGGCATGAGCTGCTACATCGAGGCCTGCGGCATCGCGCCGTCGGCGGCGGTCGGCAGTCTTGGCGCCGGCGTCGGTCTGTGGGAATCGGCGGAAGTGCGGGTCAATGCAGTCGGCACGATCGAGGTGCTGACCGGCTCGCACAGCCATGGCCAGGGCCATGAGACGACCTTCGCGCAACTGGTCAACGAACGCTTCGGCGTGCCGCTCGATTCGGTCTCGATCGTCCATGGCGACACCGACAAGGTGCAGATGGGCATGGGCACCTATGGCTCGCGCTCGGGTGCTGTCGRCATGTCGGCCATCGTCAAGGCACTCGACAAGGTCGAGGCCAAGGCCAAGAAGATCGCCGCTCATCTGCTCGAGGCTGACGAGGGCGACATCATCATCGAGAACGGCGCGCTGAAGGTCGCAGGCACCGACAAAAACGTGCCATGGTTCCAGATGGCGCTCGCCGCCTACACCGCCCACAATCTGCCGGGCGGCATGGAGCCCGGGCTGAAGGAAACGGCGTTTTATGATCCGTCGAACTTCACCTTCCCGGCGGGCTGCTACATCTGCGAGGTCGAGGTCGATCCGGAAACCGGCATGACCGAGATCATCCAGTTCGTCGCCGCCGATGATTTCGGAAACATCATCAATCCGATGATCGTCGAGGGCCAGGTGCATGGCGGACTGGCGCAAGGCATCGGCCAGGCGCTGCTCGAAGGCGCCCACTACGACAATGGCGGCCAACTGCTGACCGCGAGCTACATGGACTACACCATGCCGCGCGCCGGCGACCTGCCGTCGTTCAAGGTCTCGACCTCGAACACGCCATGCCCGGGAAATCCGCTGGGCATCAAGGGCTGCGGCGAAGCCGGCGCCATCGGCTCGCCGCCGGCGGTGATCAACGCCATCACCGACGCCATCGGCAGCAACGATCTTGCCATGCCGGCATCGCCGTCCACCGTGTGGGCAGCGATCCGCGCGACGACGAAACACTGAGGAGGAACGAGCATGTATTCGGTCAACTATCACCGCGCCGCCTCGGTCGCCGACGCCGCCAAACTGGTCAAGGCGGGCGATGCGAAGCTGCTTTCGGGCGGCATGACGCTGATCCCGGCGATGAAGACACGGCTTGCCGCGCCCTCCGACCTTGTCGACCTGTCGAAGATCAAGGAGTTGCAGGGGGTCAAGGTGTCGGGCAAGACGGTGACCATCGGCGCCGCGACCACGCATTACGACGTTGCCAATGACGAGAAGCTGAAGAAGGCCTGCCCGGCGCTTGCCCATCTGGCGTCGCTGATCGGCGATCCGGCGGTGCGCCACCGGGGGACGATCGGCGGCTCGATCGCCAACAACGATCCGGCGGCCGACTATCCGGCGGCGCTGCTGGCGCTGGGCGCCACCATCGTCACCAACAAGCGCCAGATCGCCGCCGACAAATTCTTCAAGGGCCTGTTCGAGACGTCGCTGAAGGAAGGCGAGATTGTTACCGCCGTCACTTTCACGGCGCCGGCTAAGGCGGCCTATGAAAAATTCCGCAACCCAGCATCGCGCTATGCGATCGTCGGTGTGTTCGTGGCCAAGGGCAAGGATGGCGTCAGCGTCGCCGTCACCGGCGCCGGCGACGACGGCGTTTTCCGTTCGAAGGAGATCGAGGCAGCCCTGGCCAAGAATTTCGCGGCCTCGGCGCTCGAAGGCGTGAAGGTATCGGCGAAGAATTTGATGACCGACATCCACGCCTCGGCCGACTACCGCGCCAATCTGATCGCGGTGATGGCCAAGCGCGCTGTGGCTGCCGCCACCGCCTGACACCATCAGCCGCGCACAAGGAAAGGGGCCCCTGCGGCCCCTTTTTCGCGTGCGGTGACCTGCAACTGTCCGGTTCCGATGGGATCGCCTCAGCGCGCCAACCGTTTGCTTGAAGCAATTCCCGTCCATACTTCGCCAGGAACTGCGTCAGCGACAATCTCGCACTTGCACAAAGCGATATTGCACTGCACTATGCCAGTGACCAAACGCGAGCCGGGTTGTTAGTGTCGATCACGGCCTGCGACCCTTTCAGCATCTTTCAATGCGAAGGGAGCCGGCATGACCGACATCTCCGCGACGCATGTCGTTGCGTCCCGACCCGTCGCCGACAGAGCGGCCAGAACAAGACTGGCCTATCTCGATGGCTGGCGCGGCCTGTCGATTGCCCTGGTGCTGATCGGCCATTTCTTTCCTGTTCCCGGGATCAATCTGGGTGTGCTGGGCGTCGAATTCTTCTTCGTGCTCAGCGGCCGGCTGATGAGCGAGATCCTGTTCATCGAGCGCTACCCGCTGAAGAAATTCTTCAAGCGCCGTTTCTCCCGCATCTATCCGGCACTTCTCGTCTTCGTGGTCGTCGCCATGATTGCGCTCTCCGGCACATTCATCGCCTTCAAATGGAAGGCGGCGCTGACCGCGCTGACATTCACCTACAATTATGCCGGCATCCTCGTCACGCGGGCGGGCGCACTCGACCATATCTGGTCGCTCTGCATCGAGGAGCACGCCTATATCATCCTGGCGCTGATCAGCGTCGTCGTCTTAAGCCGCTCTCGCGTCGTCGTGTTGCTCCTGGCGCTGGCCTTGCTTGCCATGGCGAATGGAGCGGTTTCGTACTGGGTGTTCGGGATGGACTACGAAACCACCTACTGGCGCACCGATGTGCATATCGCGTCGATCCTGCTGTCGGCCTCGATCTGCTTGCTCAAGGCGGATGGCAGACTGCCGGCGATCTTCAGAGGCAGGCACGTAGCACTGGCGGCATCGATCTTCGACGTTCTTCTGTTCCTCGATCCAGTGCCGACGCCGATCCACTATCTCTTCGCGGTGCCGCTGCTGGCGCTGGCCGTCAACGCGCTCGATTTCAGCCCGCGCTATCTGACCGGATTGCTGTCCTCCTGGCCGATGGCGACCCTCGGGCTGTGGTCCTACTCGCTCTATCTGTGGCAGCAGCCGTTCTACAAATTCGTCTATGAGCAAGGCAGCGCGCCGATCCCGATGCTGGCCGGGGTCTTCGTTTGCGCGCTTTGCAGCTACTACGTCATCGAGCGACCGGCACGCGAATGGCTCAATCGCAATTGGTAATGCCGTAGTGCTGTCGGCGCTAAGCCGATCGGCGCTTCTTGTCCGTCAGATACCGCTTGAGGCCGGCTTCGCCGCGCGGCGTCGTCCAGCGGTGGTTCCAGGCGAAGGCCTGCCGCAGCAGCGGTGCGAGGAATTTGAGGATCGGCCGCAGTACCGTGACCTGCCAGGTCAATTGCACATGGGTCCCGGTGCCGGACGGCGACAATTCCGCCCGCCACAGCCCGTCGAAATCGCCAAGGGTTTTCACAACCACCAGCTTGCCGGGTTCGAGCTCGGCGGCCTCGATGATGAAGTTCAGCTCGTAGGGCAGGGCGCCGCGAGCCCGCGCCCTTGCGCGCGATCCGATGGTCGCCTTGCCCTTCCTGTCGAGCGGCACCACCTCCTTGTAGACATCGCCCCACCAGATCGGCAGCAATTCGGCATCCGAGAGCACCTCCCACACTTCCTGCGGTGTGCCCTCGGGGATGTGCCAGCTTTCGTCGAAGCGAAAGACGTTGCTCGGCATCGCGTTTCCTCCGGTTGGCGGAAACATTCATATTAGCTGCGGCTTCTTTGTGTGGCCAGCGCCAGCGGGATCAGGCGGAGATTCGCCTGATGTATCAGTCGGAAATCTGTCTGATGTAGTAGCGCACCGCCTTCTTGCCGCCGTGGATGACGGCGTCGCCGGCTTCGGCGAAGCCAAGCGCGGCGTGGAAGGCATCCGAGGCGGGGTTCGGCGGGTCAGTGTTGACCTCGCAGGTGACCAGCGTGTGGCCGGCGCGCTCAACGTGGCCGAACAGATCCTGATAGAGCCGGCGCGCATGGCCGCGGCCACGCGCCTGCGCCGCCACCACGACACGGTCAACATAGACGAAGCGGGGGTAGCGTTCGCGGAACCAGACGAAATTCGGGCTGTCGTAACGGGCGTCCTGGTCGAAGGTCATGATGAAGGCTTCGAGATTGCCGATGCGCCGCGTGTAAAACGCCTCGCCGAGCAGGAAGGATAGCCGTTCGGGCTCCAGCCACGACAGTTCGGCTGCGTGCTCGTTGTTGAGCGCGAGGATTGCCGCTTCGTCTTCGGCCGATACAAGGCTGATCGGGGCAGGGGTCGCGCTCATGCCTTCGCAGCCGCAATGGTGGCCGCCACGAGGTCCGTGTCGGTCAAGGTGTTGCGGTACTCTCTGTCGAGGTCGGAGCCGCCCATGCCGACATGCGGGTTGCGGTAATCCATGGCGCTCGGCACATCCTTGAGGGCGGCGAAATGCATTTCTGACAACCCGGTCCTTCTGCGCACTTCGGCGATGTTGCCGAGGTCCAGCCCGCCGCAGCCGAGGATGACGATGCGGTCGCCGGCCTGTCGAACCAGATCCGCCAGCAGCGACATGCCCTCGACCGCCGTATCGCGCTGGCCGCTGGTCAGCACGCGGCCAACCTTGCTGCGGATCAGCGCTTCGAGCGCCTCGGCGGGGTCGCGGGTCATGTCGAAGGCACGGTGACAGGTCACGTTCAACGAGCCGGCGGCTTGCGTCAATTCACTCATGCGCGCCTCGTCGATGGTGCCATCGGCGTTCAAGCAGCCAAACACCACGCCGGGCACGCCGAGGTCGCGCAGCGCTGCGACATCGGCGAGCATCGAGGCGTACTCGGTTTCGCTGTAGAGAAAATCGCCGCCGCGCGGCCGCACCATGACGTGGAAAGGCACGGTCGCCTGGTCGAGGGCAGCGCGCACCGTGCCGAGGCTCGGCGTGATGCCGCCTTCAATGAGGCTGGCGCACAGTTCCACCCGGTCGGCGCCGGCCGCCTGCGCGGCCAGCAAGCCATCAATGCCTTCGACACAGATTTCGATCAGCGGCAGGCGAGTTTCTTCGGTCAAGGGGCAATCCAATCGATGATGTCGCCGCAAGCCCTAGCATCGGGCCGGTTGGCGCGAAAGCGTGAACAGCGCGTGGCCATTTGGGCCAGACGGCAAACTCCGCGCTTGACAGTCAAATAACCGTTGAGTTATGGAATAATCATAACCGGATGGTTATTAATCTCACTATCCGAACTCAGAAAGCCTGGATGCGCGGCATCCGGGCCCGACGAGACACGCCCTGACGAAACCCTTCAAAAGGAGAAGACCATGCAAGCAAGGATCAAGAATCCGGTGGTGCTCATTCCCGGATCCCTGCAGGCGCTGCTGGCGCTGGACAAGTCGACCGAAGCGGCCGAATTGCCCTATGTGACGCGCAAGCTCATCCATCTGCGCGCCAGCCAGATCAACGCCTGCAGCCTCTGCGTCGACATGCATGCGCGCGAGTTGAAGAAGGCCGGCGAAAAGGACGAGCGCATCTTTGCCCTCGCGGCTTGGCGGGAGACGCCGTACTTCACCGATGCCGAACGCGCAGCCCTGGCGCTGGCCGAGGCCGGCACACGGCTCGCCGACCGGCCCGACGCGGTGCCGGACGACGTCTGGGACGAGGCCGCCCGACATTACGATGAAAAGGCGCTCGCCGCCCTGGTCATCCAGATCGCCCTGATCAATGCCTTCAACCGGCTGAACGCTACGACACGGCAGATGGTCGGCGCCTGGGGCTAACCTTGTAGCAAAGGCGCGTCAGCCTTGGCCGCTACTGGCGCAACTCTGTGTTCTTGGCGCCTTCCTCGACCTGGTCGATCACCAGCAGTTTGACCGGACCATCGCCGATGTTGGTGGCCTGGTGCCATTGGCCGATCATTTCGATGATGAAATCTCCGGTCTTGTATGTGTTGCTGTTGCCGGTCTCGACATTGGTGACCTTCAGCGTCCCCGCCTGGACATAGGCGTAGCGCGGGAAGGGGTGTCTGTGCACCGGCAAGGTCGCACCCGGTGCAATGTCATAAGTCGACACCAGAACCTGCACGTTCTTCTGCGGCAGAGTAATCGGCTGGCCGGAAGCAGTCGTCGTGCGTGATGCCAGCGGTGTCACGACGACGGGCGTGCCGCTGCTGTCCAGCGCCAGGGCGGGGTGTGCAAATGACGCGACCGCCAGCAGCAATGCCGATGCCAAGATTTTCCGCATGTATCCTCCCAAAGCAACACATCTATCGCGCGGCGGCCCTCCGCGTGCAAGCAGGCCTTCTCGACGCGAGCGGCTTTCTCACGGCTCCATTGCCTTGAGCGCCGCCGGAACCGGATAGTGGGCGCTGTCGTAGCGTAGCCGGTAGGTCCGCTTCACGGATTTGCCTGGATGAGACTGGCACTCGCCATCCTTGTCGGGCAAGGGTTCGTCGGTATCCGCCTGCTCGAACGCTGTGATGTCGTGATAGCCGTGGTGGCTCGCCGTACTCATGGCCAGGCTGACCTGGCTGGAATGAAAGGATCCGGCGCAACTCGCGTCGCCTTCGCCGCCATGGCCGGCCACGGCTAGGCCGCCGAGCACCAAGCGCAGGGTGTCGCCGGCGACGGCATAGAGCCGCAGGCCGGTTTCGTCGAAAGGAGTGACCTGCGAATGGGTTGCCAGTTCGATGCGCAAGCCAAAGGCGGAGACATCGGGTGCCAACCGATAGCGACCGGTATCGAATTCGACCTTGCGGATGGCGATGGCGTCATCGGTCATCAGGCCGGGCTGGAGCAGGCGCTGGCGCACGCCCAGGCTCTTCCTGYCGACGACCAGAAGCTCAATATCGCCAACATGCCTGTCTTCGCTGGCTTCGACGCTGTCCATCAGCGGTACTGCGACCAGAAGCAGGTCATCATGCGCAGGCCAGATCTTGCAGACCAGGCCAACTGGGGTTTCGTAGTCCGTGAGCGTCAGGGGGATGCTGATATGGGGTTCGAGTGTTAGCGAAGCTCCGTCGACGCTCCTCTTGGCCTTGGGATAGGCCTGCTGCACCAGGGCGACAACATCGCCGCAATCGCCGGCGGCGGCCCAGACGGGCGACAGACTGGCCGCGGCGAGGCCGAGGAAGAGGGTGCGCAACACTGTTCGCATGGGATTCTCACGTCGCAGGACCGAGTTCGCTTGGAGATCCGCGTGTACCACAGTTGTTGCGTTTGGACGGGCCCGGATTTTGCAACGTTACCTTCATCAACAAGATCAGTCTCCGRCCCCCCCGGGTCGATGGAACGAAGCGTCTTATATTAGCCAGCAACGATATATTAACGGCTGTGATGCAACCTTTCCTCCATGGGGACGGGGAACACCCTCCTCATCGACGTTCCAACGCGCGCCCTTGGGGCCGCGGGACGCTCGACCAATGCGGGGAAAACGCATGAGTGTCGGAACAGCTCTGGAACAATTGCTGCGATTGATTCATCGCAGGGCAATGAAATTGGCCGCGTTGCCGGAGGATGAAAGGGATTTACACTACGATCTCATTCGCCGCTCATGTTGCGAAGCTGCCGAGAACGTTGGGCAAAGTCCCGACAAGGCAGCCATCACGGCAAACGATATGGTCGAATTTGTTCGCGCACTGGTCGGAATTATTGAAGTGGGTTGTGAATCGGACCAAGAGCAAAGCGCCGACCGCCCGCTGCCAGAACGCCATTTTGGGAGTCGGGAGACTGTCGCCACGCC
>NZ_JBFULQ010000241.1:0-8218 GCF_054049815.1 Mesorhizobium sp. P5_C1
GATAGAGGGCGTCTACGAGCGTGCCCAGGCCGCCGGTTCGGGGCGGGTGTACTGGCTGACGCATGAGACCAATCACACGGCGATGAAGCTCTATGACAAGGTCGGCGAACGCTCCGGGTTCATCGTCTACCGGAAGATGTTCTGAGGCAGTTTCCGGCGCACTGGCGCGTGTTGAGTTTTAGGACGGATGGACGTCCAAACGAAAACGGGGCTCCGAAAGAGCCCCGTTTGCATTTCAAGAAGCGATTTCACCCCTTCGGGGCTGGCACCGGCTCGGGCTTGACCTTCGGGGTTTCCTGCGCGGTGTTGGACTCGATGGGCGGCAGGCCCTTCATCAGCTTCTGCTGCAATGTGGCCAGCACATCGGGGTCCGGCTTCAGGTCGCGCGCCTGGTTCCACTGGAAGGTGGCTTCCAGCTTGCGGCCAACACGCCAGTAGGCGTCGCCGAGGTGATCGTTGAGAACCGGATCTTCCGGCTTCAGCGACACCGCGCGTTCCATCTCGCGCACCGCGTCATCGAACCGGCCGAGGCGGAAATAGGCCCAGCCCAGGGAATCGACGATGTAACCGTCGCTCGGCCTGAGATCGACGGCCTTCTGGATCATCGCCAGGCCTTCCTTGAGGTTCGTATTCATGTCGACCCAGGAATAGCCGAGATAGTTCAGCACCTGCGGCTGGTCGGGGAACAGTTCCAGCGCCTTGCGGAAGCTCGGTTCGGCCTTGGGCCATTCCTTTAGCCGCTCATAGGCGATGCCGCGTTGGTAAAAGATGTTCCAGTTGGCGGCAGTCGGCGTCTTCAGCACCGTGACTGCCTTGTCGTAGAGATTGGCCGCCGAGCGGAAATCATCCTTCGACGAATAGACGCCGCCGAGCGCCAGATAGGCGCGCATGTCGTCGGGATGCGCGTCGACGAAAGCCTTCAGATGGGTGATCGCCTCGTCCTGACGATTGAGATCGGCAAGGTTGAGGCCGAGTTGCAGGTCCGAAAGCTCTTTCAACGGCGAAGAGTCGGGGATGCGCCGATAGAGCGCGATGGCGCCCTCGCCGTCCTTCAACTGTTCGGAAACGGCCGCGAGTTGCACCAGGGCTGCGTCGCTGTCAGGCTTCAGGGCCAGGGCATACTGCAGGTAAAGACGGACGAATGGCTCGCCACCGCCGCGATTGAGCGCCGTGGCGAGATTAAGCAGTATCTCCGACGCGCCGTCCGACGGGCCGGCAGCGAAAGGCGCAATTTTGTCACCCTTGCTGATCTTGTCGCGCAAGGCGACGATTTCCAGCTTGCCCGGCGCAAACGCCTCGGCCTGATCGAGCACCGACAGTGCCTTGTCCTTGTCGCCCTTGCGAGCCAGGAACGACGCGTAGGCCTGGGCGTTGCGCATCCAGGTTTCGGGAGCCGCACCACCGGCGGCCGTATCCTGCATCGTCGCGGCGTAGATCGCCTCGGCCTTTTCGGGCATGCCCGACGCGTCGGCGATCAGCGCGCGATGGAAGGACTTGAACAGACCGAACCAGTCCGGCCCCTGCAGCTTGTCGATGGACGCCATCGCATCGCTGGCTTGGCCGGCGCCTTGTTGGGCCCAGCCGGACATGACGCCAGAGATCAGCCGGTCGAGATCGGATTCCAGCGACAGCTTGAGCCAGTACTGTGCTTTGGCGAAATCCTTCTTGTGGAAGGAATCGACCGCCAGCGCCAGGCGCGAGAAGCGCTCGACATCGGGAACTTCCTTGAGCTTGTCGGCATAGACCAGGGATTCGTCGAAGCGCCCTTGAGCGATYAGCGACAGCATCAGGCTCTGCTGCAGGCCGGTGTCGCTCGGATTGAAGGCCAATGCCTGCTTGTAATAGGCGATTGCGCTGTCGAGGTCGTTGTCGCCTTCGGCGATCCGGGCGGCCAGATAGGCACCCGAGAACGACGTGATCTTGACCGGTTCGGCGGTTTGCTTGGCATAGGCCGGCAAAGCCGAGATCGCCATGCCTGTCACAATTGCCAGCCTTGTCAGCCAGCGCGCACGTCCTTGCTGCATCGTATCCCTTTCAGCCAGGCGCCATCTCCGCGTCAGCGGGATTGGCGTAGACTCGATCTTTCCGGGCAAAGCATGGCCTTTTTGGGGTCGCGCTTCAATCCGCCTCGAATTCACAATCCGGGCACCCGATTAACAAACCATGGCGACCAGGGACAGTTTTCCGTTTTCGAGTTCCGGTCATGGCCCCGCGCGGAGCCGATCATATCACATCTTCGGTCCGCTGGGACTCCGATATCAGCACTTGCCCGGCAAGGCAGGCCGCTGCACCTGCGTGTCGCGATAACCGAAGGCGTTCACGGCATGGAGGATGTTGAAGGCGAGGATTTAGAGCGCCGCTTCGACTTCACCGCCCTAAGCCCCCCTGGTGAGGAACCTTCCACCGCCCGACATGCGTTTGATCGTCCCGAAGGGGTGCTCATCGGTACATCGTCGGATCGTCATCAGGCCGGGGTCGGCTTAAGTTCTCGCCTCCATTCAGCCCCGCGAGAAGCGGAGCGTACGCGGCGAGCCTGCGGGATACGAACTCGGTAAAGAGCCGCACGCGCTTCGTCTTGCGTGTCTCCCCCTGCGTGAGAAGCCAGAGCGTTCCGTACATGTGCAGATCGGTACCCGGCACCCTCACCAGTAGGGGGTCGGCATCGCCAACGAAGCACGGCAGTGTCGTCATCCCGAGCCCTTGCCGTGCAGCAACGATCTGCGCCTCGGCGTCCGTGGTCCTGAATGGAACCCCCGTGGTGCGAACCTCACCCTCTCTGGCCCAATCCGGAATTCCATGAATGCTTATGACGATCCAGCGGATGGGATCAGGCGCGCCCGCACGCCACGCGGCTAGTCGATCGCGAGACATAAAGACGCCGCCGAACAGCTCCGGTCCCTTCAGGCCGTGAAGATTGAGCGGCAGGGTTTTGCGGTCGTAGACGACGCGGATCGCGACGTCGGCCTCTCGGTTGGTCAGATTTGCCAGCTCGCCGGACGACAAGATTTCCATCTCGATGTCCGGATGCAGACGCGCGAAATCGGCGAAGTCCGGCATGAGCAGGTGTGTCGCGAGGGGCGGTGCCAGCGTCACCCGCAGCAGCCCGCGCACGCTCTGGTCGCGCCCGAAGACGCGCGTCTCCAGCAGGTGCGACGACGCTTCCATCTGGTCCGCAAACTCGAGGACCTCCTCGCCCGCAGCCGTTAGGCGGTAGCCCGACGGCAACTTTTCGAACATGTGCACCCCGAGGCGTTCCTCGAGCTGGGCGATGCGTCGCAGCACGGTCGAGTGGTTCACACCGAGGCGCTCGGCGGCAGCCCGCACCGAGCCTCCACGCGCGACGGCAAGAAAGTAGCGAACGTCATCCCAGTCGATCATGGTGCAATCTCGCACCGCGCGGTGCGCCTTCCAAAGCCCACATCTACCACATCGAACAGCATCTCGTTTGCGGGTAGCACGGCGATGATCATAACCCCTGCCGACAAGCGCGGCCCAATCCTGAATGGCGCACACCGGTCGTCGCCGCTGGCGTTCGTCGTCCAGCCGGATCGATTTTGCACCACCGATGTGCGCGTTTCCGCACTCAAAGGCTGACCCCGGCAGACTTATTTCGAGGCTCTCGGGGTTCTTCCCGAACGACCAAAGGCAGAGCCTGAAAGGAAAAATCGTGGGAAAACTGGACGGTAAGGTTGCGGTCATCACGGGCGGATCGAGCGGCATGGCGCTGGCGAGCGCCAAGCGGTTCGTTGAAGAAGGCGCCTATGTTTTCATCACGAGCCGAGGGCAGGAGGCGCTCGACGAGGCGGTCAAGCTGATTGGCCGGAACGTGACCGGCGTGCGTGGCGACGCGGCCAATCTCGACGACCTCGACCGCCTGTTCGATACAGTCAAGCGGGAAAAGGGCAGGATCGACGTCCTGTACGCGAGCGCCGGCATGGGCGAAGCCGTCCCACTGGGGGAGATTACCGAACAGCATTTTGATGCGGCCTTCGGCCTGAATACGCGCGGCACGCTGTTTACAGTTCAGAAGGCGTTGCCGCTGTTCAACGATGGCGGATCGATCTTCATGACCGGGTCAGTTGCTTCGGTGAAAGGTTTTCCTGGTTACGGCGTGTATGCGGCGAGCAAGGCAGCGTTGCGCTCATTCGCACGCACCTGGCTCAACGAACTGAAGGGCAGGAATATCCGGGTGAACGTGCTGAGCCCGGGGCCGATCGCCACACCGATGCAGGACCAAGTTCTCACCGAGGAGGCCAAGCGGATGTTCGAATCTCTGATCCCGCGGGGAAAGATGGGGCGTCCTGAGGAAATTGCGGCGGTCGCGCTGTTTCTTGCTTCAGACGATTCGAGCTTCGTGAATGGGGTGGAGTTGTCTGTCGACGGCGGCTTCTCGGCCATCTGAAATCGCGCCCGATCACGGAAGCGGCTGACCGTCCGGCCGCGAAGTCGTTCACGGCCGGACGTCTACGCAAAGGTCGCCACACAGCAGAACGGATAGCCGGYGCCGTTGAAGGCCGGGGAATCATTATCGACACGGATCGGAGAAGTATTATGAGCTATGCGATTGTAGGATTCGGTAAGATAGGCCAGGCCCTCGCCAACGCCTTCGCCCGTAAAAACATCGACGTGACCGTCGCGAGCCGCCGGCCGCCCGAGGCGTTGGCGCCGCAGGCTCGGGCGATTGGACCCACGGTCGTCGCCGAGTCGCTGCGGGATGCACTCGAGGCCGACACAATCATCTTGGCGGTCCCGTTCGGGGAACATCGCGAGGTTGCGAAGGCCCTGCCGAGCTGGAAAGGCAAGACGGTCATCGACGCGATGAACGCGTTGGTTCCCCTTGGGGAGCTGGACGGCCTTCCGTCCTCCGCCTTCGTTGCGAAGTCGTTCACCGGCGCCAAGTTCGTGAAAGGTTTCAATCATCTGGTTGCGGCCACCCTGGCTGCCGATCCGATCGTCGAAGGCGGCCACCGGGTGGTCTTCCTGTCGAGCGACGACGAGGACGCGATCGCTCCCGTGGCGGATTTGGCCAAACAACTCGGGTTCGCACCCGTCAAGCTGGGAAAGCTCAACGAGGGTGGCGCGCTGGTGCACGCACGCGGCCGCATTTGGGGCCGGCTGATCTTCCAGGACCTGTTCAAGAAGGAGCAGTAACGGATTTACTGTCCACTGTCGAAACGCCAGCCGCTCAGTTCACCCGGCTGATGCAGAAATCGATGACGTCGATCAGCGCCGATTTCTGCGGCGTCGCTTCCAGCGGCGCCAGCGCGTCGCGGGCGATCTCGCCGAAGTGGCGGGCACGCCCGATCGTGTCGGCGATCGCGCCGTGGCGGGTCATCAGGCCGATCGCCTTTTCCAGGCCGGCGTCATCGACGACATTGTCCTCGATGGCACGCTTCCAGAAGGTGCGCTCGGCCTTGGTGCCGCGCCGGTAGGCGAGGATGACCGGCAAGGTCACCTTGCCCTCGCGAAAGTCGTCGCCGACATTCTTGCCCAGATCCTTGCTGGTGCCGCCATAGTCCAGCGCATCGTCGATCAGTTGGAAGGCAAGGCCGAGGTTCATGCCGTAGGAGCGCAGTGCGGCACGGTCGTTGCGTGTCGCCTGGGCAATGACCGGGCCGACCTCGGCAGCGGCCGAAAACAGCGCCGCGGTCTTGGCCTTGATGACGGCGAAATGCTCGTCCTCGGTGGTTTCGAGGTTCTTGGCGGCGGCGAGCTGCATCACCTCGCCCTCGGCGATGATCGAGGCCGCACTCGACAGGATGTCGAGCGCTTCGAGCGAGCCGACATCGACCATCATGCGGAAGGCCTGGCCGAGCAGGAAGTCGCCGACCAGGACGCTCGCCTGGTTGCCCCAGATCATGCGCGCGGTCTTCTTGCCGCGCCGCATGCCGCTTTCGTCGACGACATCGTCGTGGAGAAGCGTTGCCGTGTGCATGAATTCGACCGCCGTTGCGAGCTTGACGTGGCCCTCGCCGACATAGCCGAACATCTGCGCGGCGGCGAGCGTCAGCATCGGCCGCAGCCGCTTGCCGCCGGACGAGATCAGATGGTTGGCAACCTCCGGAATCATCTCGACGTCGGAGCCGGCCTTGGACAGGATCAATTCGTTGACGCGACCCATGTCGGCGGCCGTCAGATCGATCAAATCCTTGATGGAGGCGGGTTCCCGCTTCCCGTTTTCGATGTTGAGAACGACACCCATGACAATCACTCCCGTCTTGGTATAACGCGTGCGACGGCACCCTTGGTCCCTACAGGGACTCTAGGGCGCTAGACACGGCCACGGCAAGTGGCGAATTGGCGCGGCGGCGATGACAGCCTGTCAACCCTGCCGAAAGAGCAGGTCTGCTTGGTGACGGAAATCCGCCTGCCCGTTTACATATGCGCCGCAAACTGAGAGTTTCGCCCGATGATAGAGCTCATTCGCACCAACGACGCCGTCATCATCTCCTTTGTCGAATCGCTGATGCGCGATGCCGGCATCGGCTGCTTCGTCGCCGACCAGAATATGAGCGTGCTCGACGGCTCGCTCGGCATCCTGCCGCGACGCATCATGGTCGATGCCGACCAGGCCGACGCGGCACGACGCATCCTGACGGATGCCGGCATCGCCAACGAGATCCGCGGGAAATAATGTCCGCCGCGCCGGCCACCCTTGCCCCGGACACGCCGGCCCATACGGTCGATGCCTTCCATCGCGGCCGGTTCTGGCTCGTGCAGCCCAAGCAAGGCGGCCATCGCGCCGGCATGGACGCCATGATGCTGGCGGCGTCCGTGCCATCCTCCTTTGGCGGACGTCTCGCCGATTTCGGCGCCGGCGCCGGGGCCGCCGGCCTTGCGGTGCTGTCGCGCTGCCCGGCGGCCGCGGCCGTGCTCGTCGAACGGGCGCCGGAAATGGCTGCTTTCGCCGCAGCAACGCTTGCCCATCCCGGCAATGCCCATCTCAGTGACCGTGCCTCTGTGCTCATCGCCGATGTCACCGTATCGGGACGGGCGCGGGCGGCGGCCGGCCTCGCCGACAACGACTTCGACTTCGTCATCATGAACCCGCCTTTCAACGCTGCACGGGACCGTGCCACGCCCGATCGCCTGAGAAAGGAAGCCCACGTCACGGAGGACGGACTGTTCGAGAGCTGGATCCGAAGTGCTGCCGCCGTGGTCAGGCCGCGCGGCGGCCTCGCAGTCATCGCCCGGCCCGAGCAGCTCGGCGCCATTCTCGATGCGCTCTCCGGCCGCTTCGGCGATGCCGAGATCCTCGCTGTCCATCCCCGCCCCGACGCGGCGGCGATCCGCATCGTCGTCAGGGCTGCGCTCGGGGCGCGGGGGAAGCTCGCCATTCGCCCTCCCTTGATGCTTCATCCGCAATCGGGCGACGGACCTGATGAGCGCAGCGAAATGATTGCCAACGGCCTCGCCTCGCTGTTCGGAGACTGAGCTATTCTTACCGGCCGCATTGCCGTTGGCCGGGGAGTTCCTACATGCCTGCAACCTATCGACCGGAGACCGCGCCCTCGTGAAACGACTAATCAACCGCCTGCTGCCGAAGTCCTGGCGCTCAACCGTCGTCACCATTCCGGTCATCCGGCTGCACGGCACCATCATGCCGGGGGGTGGCCAGTTCCGGCCGAGTCTGTCGCTGGCCTCGACCGCCGGCCTTATCGAGAAGGCGTTTTCCTACGACGCGCCGGCGGTCGCCATCTCGATCAATTCGCCGGGCGGCTCGCCGGTGCAATCGCGGCTGATCTTCAAGCGTATCCGCGACCTGGCGAGCGAAAAGAACAAAAAGGTGCTGGTCTTCGTCGAAGACGTCGCGGCATCGGGCGGCTACATGATCGCGGTCGCCGGCGACGAGATCTTCGCCGATCCGTCCTCCATCGTCGGTTCGATCGGCGTGGTGTCGGCCTCGTTCGGTTTCCCGGAACTGATGAAGAAGATCGGGGTCGAGCGCCGTGTCCACACCGCCGGGCAGAACAAGGCTGTGCTCGATCCGTTCAAGCCGGAGAAGAAGGAAGACGTCGAGCGCCTGAAAGCGCTGCAACTCGAGGTGCACGGCACGTTCATCGACCTCGTCAAGGAAAGGCGCGGCGCGAAGCTGAAGGACGATCCGGACCTGTTCACCGGTCTGTTCTGGACCGGCATGAAGGGTCTCGAACTCGGCCTGGTCGATGCACTCGGCGACATGCGCACGGTGCTCAAGACCCGGTTCGGAGCGAAGACC
>NZ_JBFULQ010000242.1:0-8199 GCF_054049815.1 Mesorhizobium sp. P5_C1
TGATTGCGCCCAGCGTATCGAGCCTTCGCGCGATCGTCGAGAGGAAGCGCTTTTCCGCCTTCACATTGGTCGAGATCGGCCGGAAGAGCGGCGGCTGCGCCTGATTGGTGCGATGCGTGCGGCCCAGGCCCTGAATGGCGGTGTCGGCTTTCCAGCCGGCTTCGAGCAGATAATGCAGACGCAGCCGCGTGTTCCGGGCCGACAGTTCGGCGTGGTAGCTCCTCCCCGTTCCGCCCGCGTCCGAAAAAACCAGAACGCGCTTCTGGTCATCCATGAAGGCCTGCGTCTCGGCGAGGTTGGCTGACCCGGAACGGTTTTCAACGACAAGGCGCTCGCCCTTGCGGACAATGCGGCGCGAGCGACCGGTGACCTCGGCCACGATGTCCACCCCGAAATGCTGGACGATCTGGTCGAGTGCGCCGGGGACAGGCGTCAAGCTGGCGAGTTTGGCGATCAGCTCGTCGCGCCGGGCGACCGCCTCGCGGCTCTCGACGGGCTGGCCATCGCGGTAGACCGGGCGCGACGACAGATTGCCATCGGAGTCGGTGAAGGGCTCATAGAGCTGCACCGGGAAGGAATGGGCAAGGTAGTCGAGGACGTATTCGCGCGGCGTGATATCAACGCGAACATCGTTCCATTCCTCGGTCGGCAGCTCGGCCAGCCGCCGTTCCATCAGCGCCTCGCCGGTCGAGACAATCTGGACAACGGCCGCATGGCCCTCCTCCAGATCGCGGGTGATGGAGCGGATCAGGGTCGGCGTCTTCATGCTGGTCAACAAATGACCGAAGAAGCGCTGCTTGGCGCTTTCAAAGGCGCTACGCGCGGCCGACTTGGCCTGGGCATTGAGGGTGTCGGAGCTACCGGTGATGTTGGCCGCCTGCATGGCCGCATCGAGATCGTTATGTATGATGCCGAAGGCGCCGGCATAGGCATCGTAGATGCGGACCTGCTCGGGCGTCAGCTCATGCTCGATCAGCTCGTATTCGACGCCATTGAAAGAAAGCGAGCGGGCCGTATAGAGGCCGAGTGCCCTGAGGTCTCGTGCCAGCACTTCCATCGCCGCGACGCCGCCGGCCTCGATCGCCTCGACGAACTCGGCGCGGGCCGAGAATGGAAAATGCTCGCCGCCCCAGAGGCCGAGCCGCTGGGCATAGGCGAGATTGTGCACGGTCGTGGCACCAGTCGCCGACACATAGACGATGCGGGCATTCGGCAGGGCGTGCTGTAGCCGCAGGCCGGCACGGCCTTGCTGGGAGGGGGCGGCGTCGCCGCGTTCGCCCTTGCCGCCACCGGCGTTTTGCATGGCGTGCGCCTCGTCGAAAATGATGACCCCATCGAAATCTGGGCCCAACCATTCAACGATTTGTTTGACCCGCGAAACCTTCTCGCCGCGATCGTCGGAGCGCAGCGTGGCATAGGTGGTGAATAGGATGCCTTCCGCGTGCGTGATCGGCTTGCCCTGCGGGAAGCGGGAGAGCGGGGTGATCAACAGGCGCTCCATGCCGAGTGCGGACCAGTCGCGTTGCGCATCCTCAATGAGCTTGTCGGACTTGGAGATCCAGACCGCCTTGCGCCGGCCCTGCATCCAGTTGTCGAGAGTGACGGCGGCGGACTCGCGGCCCTTGCCTACACCCGTACCGTCGCCGATCATGAAGCCTTGCCGGAAGCGCACGGCCCCCGCGGTGTCATCGGCCGCGGCGCTAACCACGTCAAAGGTATCGTCGAGCATCCAGGCGCCGGTGAGATACTCGGCGTGAGCCTCGCCGGCATAGATGACGGTCTCGAGCTGCGCGTCCGAGAGCAGGTCAAGGACGTTCTTCGGCAGGCGCGGCCGGTAGCTCGGCTTGGGTGGCGCCACCGAGGCCATGGCCGCCGATTGAACGAGCTGGGTGGGGTGAGCCCGAGAGCCGGGGATGCGGATCGCCTGAAGCCCGTAGGCCTCATAGATGGCGTCGCTGATCTGGCCGTCCTCGGCCGCCTGCCAGTCGACAGCCTCATAGGCGAGGTCGATGGATTCCGGTTCGGCGATCGACATGCGTGGCGTGGTTCTCGCCACGCGTGTGAGAGAGCCGTGCACGGTGCGGTGTGCGGCGACCGCCGATGCCCCGCTGGAAACGGCGGCCATCACGACCGGCGGCCGCGCGGGAAGGCGCTCCTCAATCCACGCGAGGAGCGTCGCCGCATCCGGAGCGATGCCGGGAGCAT
Source organism: Mesorhizobium sp. P5_C1 (assembly GCF_054049815.1). Lineage (NCBI taxonomy): Bacteria > Pseudomonadati > Pseudomonadota > Alphaproteobacteria > Hyphomicrobiales > Phyllobacteriaceae > Mesorhizobium > Mesorhizobium sp. P5_C1. The sequence continues at coordinate 2,206 of NZ_JBFULQ010000242.1, forward strand.
CCGCGAAGACGGTGGGATCGTCCGCCGGGAGCTTGTCGATAACGGTGAGACGGGTCGGAAAGGTCGTGCCATGCTTGGCGTAGGCCGAGCCGTCGATGGCAGCGGAGAAGACGACGCGGCCACGTTCCTGCAGGCGAGTGATGGCGGCGGTCCAGGCCGGATGGTCGGGCGCGAAGTTGGCACCGGTGATCGTCACCAGCCGCCCGCCAGGCGCAAGACGCGCCAGCGCCGAGGCGATATGCCGCCAGGCCGCGTCGGCCATCCGGCCCTCGACATTRGCCATGACCGAAAAAGGCGGGTTCATCAGCACCACGCTCGGCACGGCGCCGGGATCAAGATGGTCGTCGATCTGGGCGGCGTCGAAGCGGCTGACGGAGACGGCCGGAAAGAGGCAGGAGAGAAGTGCCGCGCGCGTCTCGGCAAGCTCGTTGAGGACGAGCGAGGCGCCGGCTGTCTCGGCCAGGATGGCGAGCAGCCCGGTGCCGGCGGAAGGCTCCAGCACACGGTCGGCGGGCGTGATGGCGGCGGCCGTTGCCGCGACCAGGCCGAGCGGAATCGGCGTCGAGAACTGCTGGAAGGTCTGCGCCTCTTCGGATCGGCGGGTATGCGTCGGCATGAGACCGGCGATCTTCGACAATGCGGAAAGCCGGAGAGCCGGCGACGCGGCCTGGCGGAACAACGCCTTTCCGTACTTGCGCAGGAAAAGGACCGTCGCGGTCTCGCAGGCATCGTAGGCCTGCTTCCAGTCCCAGGCGCCGGCGGCGTCGGAGGCGCCGAATGCGGCTTCCATCGCCGAGCGCAGCTTTGGCGCGTCGATGCACTCGCCGCGTTCGAGACGGGGAAGCAGCAGGCCGGCGGCGGCGAAGATAGCGCCGGCTGCAAAGCGCGCGGGCGGTTTGGGGATGCCGCCCGAGTAGCGGATCAGCGAGCCGAGCGGGGCGTTGTCATAGACGATGTGGGCGGACATGGATGTCTCCTGAAAAGAAAAAGCCCGACAGGGAGTCGGGCCACGAGGGTGAGGTGAAGGGAAACGGGGAGGCCGGAGGCGCCCAGTCGATGGGTGCTATTCGGCAGCGACCGCGTGAGCGATGACCTCATCGGCTGCCGCCGAGTCGTCTTCGTCATCGCCCGCGAGGAATTCGGGCAGGTCAGGTTCCTCGCCCTCGCCCGGCTGCGCGGGCGGTGCGTCCTGATCGATCAGACGGAGCGGTTCGGGTAGCCAGCCACTATCGGCAAGGATGCGTTCGGCCTCCTTGGCCATGTCGCCCTTCTTGAGGTGGTCGATGAGTTGAGCTGCCTGCTCGCCGACGCCCTCACGCACGGCTTCGAGGATGCGGGCCTTGGTAACGCGACCGAGATAGTTCTCGACCGTCGGACGCCAACCCGCATCCACCATGTCGAGCCCGGTGGCGTGGGAGAGCCGGTCGGCTTCGCGCAAGCGTTGCTCCAGCCCGTGCTGGGAAACGCCGCTGCCATAGGGGTTAGGCCGCTCGAACAGCGCGTTGATCCCATAGCTGACGCAATGCGCCAGCAGGGTGTGCTGACTGGCTTCATCGAGACTGTCGAGCCAGGCCCACAGAGTCTGGTCGTCACCGAGCGGGATGTCCCTCTTCCACGCCTCATGGCGTTCGTCGATCGCCTTGGCCGCGGGGCTGTCTTTCAGCTCGGCGTCTTGCGTCGGCAAGTGGACATGTCGGACGAACGCCTCGAGGCAGCCTGTCGCGGAGCGATGACCGAAGGTGTCGAGGACGAGCCGATGCAACAGCGCCGTGATCGCCACATGCTGGTTCTCGGCCACGGCATTGCGCAGCGCCAACGTGCGATGCGCGGTGAGCTCGATCACCAGGCGTTCGGGCAGCGGCTTGGTGGCGTCGCCGTCATCCTCATCGGGCTCGGACGTTTGCGCGCCGATGGTGATGGTGGCGCGGCGAACCGAAGTGCCCTCCTCGCTCTCGGTCGCACCGTCGGGCTCGGCGGCGTCATCGTCGACCGCTTGCATCGCTTCGTCCTCGGGGCGCACATATCCGCGATCGACGATCAGGTCCCCGGCACGGTCGATGCTGATGAAGGCACCGGCGCGGCCGTTATCGGCGGGATCGTAGCTCATCGGCCGGCTCTCGAAGGCCTCAAGCGCAGACTCGATCTCGCCGAGACGCTGATCGACCTCGTCGGGGAGTTCGTCGGATTCGCCATACTCGGCTTGCAGCCGATCGTACTCCGCGCGCAGGGCTTCGCGTTCCGCCCGCTCCGCGTCGGTCAGATTGACGGGGGTGCCGGCCAGTGCCCGCAAGCCGTGATCGTGGCCATAGGGCAGATCGACATCGACGACGATCCATTTCCAACCCTCTTCCGCGACCTCGTCGGCGGCGGACTTGAGCTTGTCCCGGACCAAGCGGTCGAGCAGAACGGGCTCCTGCAGCCAGCCGCCATTGTCGGACTCGAACAGGTCGCGCAGCACCACGCCGCCGGCGGCGACATACGCCTCGACACCGACGAACAGCGCCCGGCGATCGGTCGCGCGCACCGTGGTCTCCGTCAAAAGGCGCCGGATCTGCTGCGGTTCCCTCGACCAGGAGTTTTCGAGCGCCTCCCAGACCTGCTCCTGGCGGGCGTGGTCGTCGGTCACGGTAAAGGCCATGAGCTGCTCGAGCTGCATGCCCTCCTGCTCGTAGACCTCGTGCAGCTTGGGCGAAACTTTTGCGAGTCGCAGACGCTGCTGGACAAAGGTAGCGGACACGAAGAAGCGTGCCGCAATCTCCTCGTGGCTGGCGCCTTGGTCGTGCAGGGTCTGGAAGGCGCGAAACATGTCCAACGGATGTAAATCTTCGCGCTGAAGATTCTCTGCAAGTGAATCCTCCTCGATCGGGACCTCACTGTCGGCGTTGGTGACGACGCAGGGAACTGGCTCGGTCTTGATCATGCGCTTCTGCTTGACCAGCAGTTCAAGCGCGCGATAGCGGCGCCCGCCAGCCGGCACCTCAAACATGCCGGTCTCGTTGCCCTCGCCATCCAACACTGGCCGGACGTTGAGGCTCTGGAGCAGGCCACGCCGTGCGATCGAGGCGGCAAGGTCCTCGATCGTTTCCCCGCGCTTGATGCGCCGGACATTGGACTGGCTCAGCATCAGCTTGTTGAAGGGGATATCACGCGAGGCGTTGAGGGTGATCTTCTGCTTGGGCGTAACCATGTGGACTATCTCCGCGACGGGCGGCCGAGACTCTCTCGACCTCCAAACCCGTCACAAAGGAAGGCGCAGCCCTCTCACTCTGAGGACTGCGCTGCACTCGGATCTGAAGGGACACAAGGCCGCAGACACGCTTTGCGCATCTGCGGCCTTGCGGATTTCAAGCTGAGATCTCACGCGCCCTCCCGACCAGACTGGGCGGCCGGGTAGAGGGCGCGTTCGGCGTCGCGAATGCTTCCGGCCCGGCGGGCGGCTTGTGCCCAGGCCGAAATCGGCAGGTCGGTGGCAAAGAGAGTGTCGCGCTCGATGCCCATGCCGAAGGGCAGCCGGACCGACGTCATCTCGAGGAGTGAGAAACTGCCCAACTCGGGATAGCCGAGATCGGCAAGACCGAACATGGCGTCGCCATCGGCACCCAGCTCCGTCGCGAGCCAGTTTCCTTCGCCGAGGGGATTGAAGAACTTCACGACCGGTGCGTGATCGGCGTTGCGCTCGCGGCCATTGGCGAGCAGGCGCTCGCGCAGTTCGTCGGTGAGGAGGATCATGCCGCCCTCCTGTCGATCTCGGCCTCATCAACGTCGACCGGGCCTGCCCTGGCCGCACCGTCAGGTTGCGGCAGGAAGGCAAGCAGCCAGTCGGCCGCCTTGCTGGCCTGGGAGGCGGCACGAACGATGGCGCGGTTGTCTTCGCGCAGGACCTCGAGCCAGGAGGCCAGGTAATCGGCGTGGCGCACGGTTGGCACGATGCCAAGCGAGGCGCAGCAGAAGGCTGCGTTCATCTCGGCGACCAGTTCCTCGAAAGCATATCTCTTGGTGCCGAAGGCGCCTCCGAGATCGCGGCCGATGCGGGAGGTATGGCCGGTGGCATGCCCAAGCTCATGCAGGGCGGTGCGGTGCCAGTCGATGGTCTCGAAATAGGCCTGCGGGGGCGGCACCCGCACGTAGTCCTGCGCCGGCACATAATAGGCACTGCTGCCACCGATGCGGAAATCGATACCTGTCGCCTTGATCAGCGCCTCGACTGTAGGCTCGATCAGTCCGGGTTCCGGTGCAGGCGGAGCCGCGACCAGATCGTCGGGCAGATTTTCACATTGCGCCACGTTGAACACGATGAAGCGCTTCAGGAACGGTATCGCTTGTGCTTCCTCGCCAATTTCCCGCGCGCGGTTCTTCTCGTCGTCAGGGATGAAGCGGTCAGCATAGACGACGGTGATGCCGTGTTCGCCCTGACGGACATGGCCGCCGAGCGATAACGCCTGACGAAAAGTCAGCCAGCTCTGGACTGGAAAGCCATGCTCGACGACCGCGCCCCACAGGATCAGCACGTTGATCCCGGAATAGGCGCGGCCGGTGGCGGCATTGGCCGGCATGGCGAGAGAAGCTTTCGTCGCCGTGGTACCCCAAGGCTGCACCCAGGGACAGCGGCCGGCTTCCAGCTCGGCGATGATCTTGTTGGTGATATCGTCATAGAGGCTTGTCCGGTCGGCGCCGGCGCGAGCGTAATGTCTGGACATCGCTGTTCTCCGCGACGGGCGCCGGAGGCCTCTCCTCCAGCCCTCAACCCGTCACGGCAAACCGGTCCGTACTCTCACTCTAGACGGCGTTGCGGGGGCCTCCCGTAGAAGGGGGACGGTCTCGAATTTTGGGCAAAGGCGGTCCGCGCCAAATGCTTATTCCTACCGGACTGCGTGGCGGATGCGGTCGGTAAGCGTTTGTTTGACGTCGAAATAGCCCTCCCAGGCTTCGGGCAGCTGAGCCCGCGCCGCGGCGGCAAAAACATCGAAACCGTTGGCGCTTTCGCAGGAGGGCAACTCCTCCCAGCTGACGGGCACCGCGCACCCCGCCCCCGCGCGTGCCCGAGTGGACCAGGGACAGATTGCAGTGGAGCCCTGGCCGTTGCGCAGGTAATCGAGAAACATTCGGCCCTTGCGCTTGGCCTTGCTCATGTTGGCGACGAAGCGCGACGGATCTGTACGGGCCAGCAGTTCGGCGAAGTCTTGGCAGAAGCTCTTGACCTCGTCCCAGTCTGCCTCCGGGACGAGCGGCACGACCACATGAACGCCCTTGCCGCCGGACAGCAACGGCCACGACTGCAGTCCAAGCGCTTCCAGAAGGCCCCGAACGTCGAGGGCTGCCTGCTTGACGGCAGTGAAGCCGAGGCCCTCGTCGGGGTCGATGTCGAAGATCATGCGGTGCGGCAGATCCGGCTGCTGGCGCAGGCTCCCCCAGATGTGGAATTCGAGCACGTTCATCTGGACACCTGCGATCAGCCCTGCCAGGTCATCGACCCACAAGATGCGGCTTTCCTTACCGGACATCTTCTCCAACTGGCCGTCATGGATGGCCTTGGGCATGCCTGGCAGTCTGTGCTTCTGAAAAAAGGTCTGTTGCAGGTCGCCGTCGGTATCGCGCACCAGCGACAGCGGCCGATCCTGTATGTGCGGCAGCATCTTCTCGGCGACCACGGCGTAGTAGGCGGCAAGCGTGGCCTTGGTCACCTTGGTCCCGGGATACATGACCTTGTCCGGATGCGTCAGCTTGACGCCGACAGCAACTGCGATCTCCTTGCCGATTCCCGGATCGAGATTGGCGGAGCCAAGAGTTGCCGGCGCCTTCGGCATTTCCATCACTACCTGGTCGGCTCGCTTGTCTTCGCGCATGCCCTGAAAGCTTGGATGTCGCAAGCTGCCGTCCGGTGTGACTTCGGCATAGGTGACTTCGGCGACAAGCTCGGGCTTCACCCACCGGGCACGACGGGCAATGTCTCTCGGAACAGAAGCGAACGCCGGTTTCTCAATACGGCGTTTCTCG
>NZ_JBFULQ010000243.1:0-8192 GCF_054049815.1 Mesorhizobium sp. P5_C1
GTGTAATGTGCCCACACACCGGCGAAGCAATCGGCCTGAAGCTCGATGCGAACCGACAGTTGGTTGGCATCGGCTTCGCTCATGCCTTGCCGCATCTGGTTGAACTTAGACATGATGCCGGTCAGGTTCTGCACATGGTGGCCAACCTCATGCGCGACAACGTAAGCCCGGGCGAACTCGCCCGAGGCGCCGAACTGCTGGTCGAGCTGCTGGAAGAAGGTCATGTCGAGATAGACCTTGTGGTCGCCGGGGYAATAGAAGGGTCCGGCTGCTGCGGAGGCAAAGCCGCAGGCCGAGCGGACCTGGCCGCTGAACAGCACCAGCTTCGGGTCTTCGTAGGTCAGGCCCTGCGATTTGAAGATGCCGGTCCAGGTGTCTTCGGTCTCGGCCAGCACGGTGGCGACGAACTGCTTCATCTCGTCGTTGGCGGGCGCACCCGCGCCGCTGTCCTGGCCGCCGCTGTCGTCGGTGATCTGCCCGCCGCCGCCCGGCAGCAGGCCGCCGTCGCCGCCACCCAGGATCGTCGACGGATCAAAGCCGAAATACCATCCGGCCAGCACCACCAGGATGACGAGGAAGATGCTGCCGCCGCCCCCGGCGCGACCACCAATCGGAATGCGGAACTGACCGGGGCTGCCGCCGCCGAGCCCGCCGCCGCTGTCGCTGCGGTCGTCCTCGATATTGTCACTCTGACGACGGCCTCTCCAGAGCATGGCAACTCCTCGCGCTGCGAACTTCCCCATTGTTCCGGCATGGCCGGTTCAACCCAACAAACAATTATCCCAATGGTTGCACCAAGTCACAGCATTTTTCGAGACTGCACCCCTGCCGATATGGCCGCCTCGCTGCTCTGGCCCAGACCACGGAAGGCCTGTAGCATCACTGCAAACGGAGGGGGTACGCGAGGCTTGAAGACGATCGGTGAATTCGTGTCGCTGCTCGCGGCCCTGCTCTGCCTTGGTCTCGCCAGTGCCGGCGCGGTGACGCTCGATTCCAGTGTCGCCGTCACCGATCCAGCCACTTTGCAGGCACTGGAGCGTGGCGGCCTGTCGATCAGCCGCCTGCTCGGTCCGGCACTCGGCCTTACCCGCGAGGTCGACAATCGCGGCCTGTTTTCGGTGCCGGCGCTGGCCACCGTCCGCGACACCGTCAAGCTTGAGATCGCCGACGAACCGAAGACCAGTCCCGACCCCTATGTCGCGGCCATGGCCAGGTCGACCGACACCAGCCAGAAATTCAATCCGAAATACATCGACGACGACGGCTCGACGCTCGACCTGACCGGCGTCGTCAACCGCATGGATCGCGGCTATCTCGGCCACACCGAATGCGGCGAGATCCGGCTGATCTATCGCTTCCACTATTCGGTCGCGGAAAAGCCGCTGAAGGGAAAGGCCGGCCAGCGCATTTCCTCGCGCCTGCCGCTGACCATGAGCCTGGTGTTCAACGCCAAGCCCACGCGGGCCCAGGCCCGCGCTTCAAGGGATTTGCCGAGCGCTACCGACGTGTCCTGCGCCGAAATCGCCAAGCGCTGGCTTGCCGCCGGGCAGAAGGATCTGCCGCCCGACCAGTTGGCGGCGTGGCTGCGCTCCGACGAAGGGCCGCTCTCCGGCGCCATGCTGAACTCGTCACAGATCATGCGGCTCGAACTCAACATGCAGGTGCTCAGGCTATCGGCCTCGACGCGTCGCGATTTCGGCGGCCACGCCGAATATCTGCTGAAGATCTTCAAATGGAATCCGGCCACCTCGAGCTTCTACGAATCGAAAATGGAGAACCAGATCGACCGGGCGATCGTGCTGGCCGACAAGCCGTCCTTCGCCAAGTGGCTGCTCACCGACCGCAACATCTACGACCTCGATCATGGGCGGCTGGTCATCGACGAAAAGTTCTTGGCCAAGAGCGCCGTCTCCGTAGCACCCGGCGGCCTGAGCCGGTCGCAGAACAACATCGCCTACGGGCTGGTCGACGACGCCGATATCGACAAGGCGCTGAAGGACTACGTTGCCAGGGGCAACACGCTCTCCTCCGTCAAGTCGGTGGCTGGCTTCGAATTGCGGCTCAATGAGATGACCTGCACCGGCTGCCACCAGACGCATGGCATTGCCGGCTTCCACTACACCGGCGCCGACCCGGCCAGCGAGCCGCGCCGCAACGCCGTCTTCGTGCCGGGCTCCGCCGTGTTCTTTGCCGACCTGCCGCGTCGACTCGCCATCGTCGAGCAGTTCGCCGCCGGCGGCCATCCGGATTTCACGCGTGGCTTTGCCGCCCGTCCGGACCAGAAATACACCGAGGCGCTGAAGGGCACGGACCTCTACAATGGCTGGGGCTCGATCTGCTATCGCGGCGAGGATTTGAGCTTCAAGGACTGGAGCTGCGGCGAAGGCCTGCGCTGCGCCGGCGTCCATGAAAGCGCCATCCATCCAGGGTTCGGCACCTGCGTCAGCGAGGCCGGGACGGCGGTCGGTGACCCCGTCGAGTTCGGCGAGATAAAAATGTCGACATGGGGCAACGACCGGTATTGCCGGCTGTCACCGGCCACCGCCAAGGCATGCGCCATCGATCCGGCGCGGGACAAGAAGCCGACGGTCAAGCTCGCCGGCTATGGCGCCGCACGCCAGCGCTACGACAATCCGCAGCAGAAGACCGGCGGCTTTCCCGGCGGCATGCTGCGCAAGGCGAGCTGCGACAAGCTTCCCGACGAGGCGACGTGCGGCCGGTTGGCCAAAACCGGATTCAACGACTGCATTGCGTCGGGCAAGGACCACAAATTCTGCACCAAGGAATTCACCAAGACCGCCGGCCTGCGTGCATGCGACAAGGCGCACCCCTGCCGCGAGGATTATATCTGCACCGCCGGCTATGACGACCTGACGGAAGCAAAAGCCGGCGAAGGCACCTGCATCCCGCCGTATTTCATCTTCCAGTTCCGCGTCGACGGCCACCCCAGAAGCTGGGTGCAAGATGTCAGGGAGTGAGAGCCCGGTTTTGCCGCAGGCAAATTGATAGACCCAGTGGTCCGTTCAAAGGGCTCGAACGCCCGGGCCATAGCCTAGGGACAAGCGGTGCTGCCACAACGAAGGCGCCGTTGCTACCTCTCAGCAAACGGCTTTCGCCGACAATTGCCGATGTCTGCCCGGCGGGCGCCTAATCCCTCTGCTTGGCGCCGGCGCTCTTGCCATCGGAGCTCTTCGAGCGCTCCTCGAAACGCGCGGCGCCCTTCTTCAGCGGATGACCGGTCTCGGCCTCGGTCTTGCGCTCATCCTTGGCCGCCGCCTGCTTCAGTCCCTTGGCCGCCTGCTTGCCCTTTGCGGTCGGTGCCTGTTCAACGCCCATCGCTTCCTCCCTTTGGCGCGCACGTCAATCGCGCGGTGTGAGGAGCAACGTGCGTAACATCAGGTGGTTCCCGCGCGGCTTCGTCGTTCGGGAAACGCGGCGCTGACGCAGCTCAGCGCGCCGCCGTCATCGCCTTGCGAAACGCTTCGAGCGTCTCGGCGCTGACATGGTGCTCGATGCCCTCGGCATCGATGCGCGCGGTCTCGGCGCTGACGCCGAGCGAGCGCAGGAAGGCTTCCACCGTCTGGTGGCGGATGCGGCTCTCCACCGCGACCTTGCGGCCGGCATCGGTCAGGAACACGCCGCGATAGGGTTTTCTGGACACCAGGCCGTCGGCGCACAGCCTGGTCAGCATCTTGGCCACCGTCGGCTGGGCGACGCCGAGCCGTGCGGCGATATCGACCTGACGCGCCTCGTTGCCGTCTTCGATCAGGTCGGCGATCAGCTCGACATAATCCTCGACCAACGCGCTGCGGCGCGCTTCGCGCGTGTGCCTGAACCCTTCCGAATGGACGTCGGCGTCAGGCAGCGGCTTTTCGCGCGGGAMCGGTCTGTTCTTCAGCGCCAATGCGCGCCCCTCCTGGGAGTTTAGCCGTCCATGCATTCATAGCACGGGCTCTGATTCTTCAGGCCGTTTATTTGCATTCCGCCACAGGCGCAACCTGCGTTGTCGGCGACCGTTCCCGCGCCAGGTCACGGCCCGAACAAAAAGCACCGACAATGAAATATAGCATATTGCATAATGTTGAGCCATGGCATAGCCTAGGGCAACATCGACACGTCTCGCGGAAAGCCCCTCATGTCTGAAGTCGAAGCCACAGCCTCCCAATCCACTTGGCGGTTCGCCAGGCCCGAGGAGGACGACCAGCCCAGCCTGCGCGAGGTCAATTCTTCCATCGCGGTTCCGAATTCGGGCGTCTGGTTCCGCCGGCTGTTCGCCTTCATGGGCCCCGGCTACATGGTCTCGGTCGGCTATATGGATCCGGGCAACTGGGCGACCGACCTCGCCGGTGGCGCGCAGTTTGGCTACACGCTGCTCTTCATCATCATGCTCTCTAACCTGATGGCGATCCTGCTGCAGGCGCTGGCTGCCCGCCTCGGCATCGCCACCGGCCGCGACCTCGCCCAGGCCTGCCGCGCCTACTATCCGCGCCCCGTCAATTTCATGCTGTGGATCGCGTGCGAACTGGCCATCATTGCTTGCGACCTGGCCGAAGTCATCGGCACCGCGATCGCGCTGCAGCTTCTGTTCGGCATTCCGCTGATCGGCGGCGCCGTGCTCACGGCGCTCGATGCCTTTCTCGTGCTTCTGTTGATGAACAAGGGTTTTCGCTATCTCGAAGCCTTCGTCATCGCGCTCCTGATCATCATCTTCAGCTGCTTTGCCATCCAGATCTTTGTCGCCGCCCCGCCGGCCGGCTCGATCCTACATGCCATGTTCATTCCGTCGTCCGAGATCGTCACCAATCCGGCAATGCTCTACATCGCCATCGGCATCATCGGCGCCACCGTCATGCCGCACAATCTCTATCTGCACTCCTCGATCGTGCAGACCCGCGCCTATGAGCGCACCGACAAGGGCAAGCGCGACGCCATCAAATGGGCGACGACGGACTCGACCATCGCCCTGATGCTCGCCTTGTTCGTCAACGCCTCGATCCTGATCGTGTCGGCGGTCGCCTTCCACGACACTGGCCACCAGGATGTCGCCGAGATCGGCCAGGCCTTCGAGCTGCTGTCGCCGCTGCTGGGCCTCGGCATCGCCTCGATCCTGTTCGCCGTCGCGCTGCTGGCTTCCGGCCTGAACTCGACTGTGACGGCGACGCTGGCCGGCCAGATCGTCATGGAAGGTTTCCTGCGCCTGCGCATCCCCAACTGGGCACGCCGCCTGTTGACGCGCGGGCTCGCCATCATCCCGGTGGTGATCGTCACCGCGCTCTATGGCGAAAAAGGCACCGGCCAGTTGCTGGTGTTCAGCCAGGTGATCCTGTCGATGCAGCTGCCCTTCGCGGTTGTCCCGCTGGTGCAGTTCGTCTCCGACAGGAAGAAGATGGGCAACCTCGCCATTCCGCGCGGCGTCGCGGCACTGGCCTGGGTGGTCGCCGCGATCATCCTGGTGCTCAACTTCAAGCTGCTCTACGACACCATGTTCGGGGTCGGCTGAGACGCGACATCGACTGCTCTGCTGAGAGATAGTCCGGCGACAAATCGGCAATCCGCGCTATCTTCTCCCGCGTCATGACCGGGATCGAAGACGCCAGGAAGTTCTACGCGAGGCTGATGGCCGCTAATGCCGGCTCGCCCGATCCGCGCCTGGAGGCGGTCTTCGCCGAGGTGCCGCGCGAAGCCTTCCTCGGTCCTGGGCCGTGGACGATCATCGCCGGCAACGGCAAGATCACGACGCCGAGCGCGGATCCGGCTCACATCTACCAGAACGTGCTGGTGGCGCTCGACAGCGACAAGGGCATCAACAATGGCGAGCCGTTCCTGCACGCCATGTGGATCGGCAAACTTGCGCCCAAACCCGGCGAAGCCGTTTGCCACATCGGCGCCGGCACCGGCTACTACACTGCGGCGCTGGCCAAACTGGTTTCGCCCGGCGGCACCGTCACCGCTTTCGAACTCGACAAAAACCTGGCCGAGCTCGCACGACAAAATCTCGAAACCTATGGCAATGTAACCGTCGTCCATGGCGATGCCGTGACGTCGCCCTTGCCGCCATCCGACATCATCTACGTCAATGCCGGCGTCGCCGCGCCACCGGTGGGATGGCTGAAGGCGTTGCGGGCGGGCGGTCGCATGATCTTTCCCTGGCGCCCGGCCGAGCGCGTCCCGCTGGCAGTGATGGTGACCCGCACAGAAAAAGGCTTCGCCTGCGACCCCTTCATGCGCTCATGGTTCATTCCATGTGTCGGCGCCTCGGTTGCAGACCCTGCGGCGAAGATCCCGACGCGCGACCAGGCCGCGCGCAGCCGCTCGATCTGGCTGACGTCGGACAAGCTGCCGGACCGCACCGCCACGGCGATCTTCGGTGAGGTCTGGTTCTCCTCGCGCGTCCTCGATGCCAGGTCTCGCAGGTGACGCATCGATGGCGGACCTGTCAAAATCTTGCCAGCGGTGTCGGACGGGCGGCGATCCGCGCGTCCTTGGGCTGAAGTCCAGCCGCGACGGCGTGGATTGAAGAAACCGGAGCATTGGAATGAGAAAGATCATCGCCGCGACATTCGTCAGCCTCGATGGCGTCATGCAAGCCCCAGGCGGTCCGGAAGAGGATCCGGCCGGCGGCTTCAGATTCGGCGGCTGGACGTTCCATTACTGGGACGACGCCATGGGCGCGTTCATGGGCGAGACCTTCACCAAGCCCTTCGACCTGCTGCTCGGCCGCAAGACCTACGACATCTTCGCAGCACACTGGCCGTACCAGGACAACGATCCGATCGCCGAAAGCTTCAACGCCGTCACCAAATATGTGGCGACGCACCGGCACGACACGCTGACCTGGAACAACAGCCAATCGCTGGGCGACGACGTCGTGGCAACGCTGCGCAAACTGAAGGAGCAAGACGGCTCGGACCTGCTCATCCAGGGTTCGAGCGACCTGATCCAGACCCTGCTCGCCAATGACCTGATYGACGAGATCGGCCTGCTGATCTTCCCGCTGGTGCTGGGCAAGGGCAAGCGGCTGTTCGGCAACGGCACCATGCCTTCCGCCTTGAAGCTGACCCGCTCGCAGGCCTCCAGCACCGGCGTCATCATGGCGACCTATGAGCGTGGCGGCGAGATCAAGACCGGATCGTTCGCGCCGGAAAAGCCGTCCAAGGCAGAGATCGAGCGGCGCAAGAACTGGAAGTAGCTGGATCTGGTTTCAAGCCGCCACCAGCCGCCGCGCCAACCCTTCACGGATATGCCGCGCGAATTCCTGTGCCGCGGGTCCGACACCGTGCCTCGGCAAATGCAGATTGATGGCAAAACTCGGCAGCGGCGGCAGGCCTGAACCGAACGGCAATATGTCGAGATCGGCCGGCACGGTGGAGGCCAGCCATGTGGTGACGGCGAGATCGGAACGCACTGTCGCCGTCGTCGCGTCGATGTTGCCGTTCTCGAACACGGTGCGCCATTCCAGCCCGTGCTCACTGAGCGCCGACAGCACCGCCGGCCGGAAGGCGCAGGTGTCGGCAACGATCGAAACCGGCAGCGGCCGCTTGGCACGGGCAACGCCGCCCTTGGCGCCGACCCAGACCAGCCGGTCTATGGCCAGGCACTCGCCGGCCGACGGGCCGACCCGTTCCTCGATCACCGCAAGGTCGATGGTGCCGGCCGCGAGGGCAGCGGCGATCTCCGGTGATGAGGCACAGATCAGCGATATCTCGACCTGGGGATAGGTCTCGGCATAGCGCTTCAGCACCGGCGCCAGCAGGGTGCCGACAAGATCGTAGGGCACGCCGAGCCGCACCTGGCCGGCCACCGGGGTACCCGCCATGTCGGTCCAGATCTCGTCATTCAAGGCCAGCAGCCGCTTGCCCTTGCCGAACAGCCGCTCACCGGCGCGCGTCAGCCTGAGGCCGCGCCGATCGCGCTCGAACAGGCTGGCGCCGAGCGCCTCCTCCAGCCGCTTGACCTGCTGGCTGACGGCGCCTTGCGTCAGGTGCAGCGCATTGGCAGCCGCCGTCATGCTGGCCTTGTCGGCGACGGTGATGAAGGTGCGGATCAGCGCCATGTCGAGATTTCGGATCATAACCGCATTATGTCTGCTAATGCCAAGCATAGCAAACATTGCATTTACTGAAGTTCATGCGCGGCTAGGATGGCGGTGTCCGACAATGCATGTCGCCCAAAAGTGCGCAGCGGTTTTGGGA
>NZ_JBFULQ010000244.1:0-8139 GCF_054049815.1 Mesorhizobium sp. P5_C1
CGTGAACCGAAGGAAATGCGAACAGCGCTACCGCCTTCGTTTGGGCTTCTCCAGAAGCGCCACGGCCTCGACATGCGGCGACCACAGGAACTGGTCGATCGGCGTCACGCTTTTCAATGTATAGCCGCCGTCGAGCAGGATTCGCAGGTCGCGAGCCAGCGTGACCGGATTGCAGGATACGGCGGCGACAAACGGAACGTCCGAGCGTGCGATCTGCTTCGACTGGTCCTCGGCGCCGGCGCGTGGCGGATCGAACACCAGGCCGTCGAAGCCATTCAATTCCTTGAAGGTCAGCGGCCGGCGGAACAGGTCGCGGCGCTCGCCCGTCACCCGCTTCAGGCCGGTCGCGAAGCGCGAGCCCCGGTCGAGCGCCGAAAGGGCTGCCGCATCGCCTTCGACCGCATGGACCTCCGACTTCGCTGCCAGCCGCAAGGCAAAGCTGCCGCAACCGGCGAACAGATCGGCGACCTTCTTGGCGCGCTTCAGATGTCCGCCGACGATATCGGCCATGGTCTGTTCGGCGGCCTCGGTCGCTTGCAGGAAGGCGCCCGGCGGCACGGCGACAGCGACATTGCCGAACATGACCACAGGCTTCCTTGGCTCGATGATGATCTCGTCATCGATGGACAGCCTGGCAAATCCCTGAGCCAATACGAAGTTGGAGGCGATCCGACGCTGGTGTTCGCCCAGTTTGCCGGACTCGTAGACTGCGACGTCAAGGCCCGATCCGGTCACGGTGACCGCGAGCCGGAACGATTTGGTGGTGGCGCACACCAGTTCGGCGAGCGCCTTCAGCCGATCGAACGCGCTGACGATCTCGGGCAGCGAGATCGGKCATCCCGATATCGAGATGATTTCCGGCGACAGATGGCGATTGAAGCCGAGCAGCATGCCTGTGTCGGTGCGCCGCGCGGCGAGCACGACGCGGCGGCGCGTGTGCGGCGCGCAGGCGACCAGTTCGCCGATGTCGCAATCGATGCCCTTGCCCTTCAGCGCGTGCACCACCTTTTCGCGCTTCCATTGGCGATAGGCTGCGGCTTCGAAATGCTGGAGCGCGCAACCGCCGCATTCGGTGAAATGGCGGCAGGCGGGATCGATGCGCAGCGGCGAAGCCTCTAGCACCGCCATCAGCGTGGCACGGTCTTTTTCACGCGCGGCGGTGACGACCTCGCCGGGTAGTGTGAAGGGAATGAACAGATCGCCGCTCTCGGTCTCGGCGATGCCGTCGCCCTGGGCGCCAAGTTTCCTGATGCTGAACCGCGCGCTCATCTATCCTTGATCCCACCGAGCAGGAATTCGCGATTACCGTCGCCGCCTTCGATGGGCGACAAATGCAGGCCCAGCGAACGCCAGCCTGGAACAGCGTCCAGCCAATCCTGCAGCAGGCCGGCGACACGGGCGGCGTCGTAGGGATCCTTCAACAGGCCGCCCTTGCCGATCGCTTCGCGGCCGGCCTCGAATTGCGGCTTGACCAGAAACATGGCACAGGCACCAGCCTTCGCAAGGCCAAGCGCCGGCGGCAGCGCCAGTTTCAACGAAATGAAGCTGACATCGGAGACGACGAAATCCGGGATGCGGCCGGCCAGATCATCGACTGTGAGATCGCGCGCGTTCAGGCCTTCGATGACAGTTACACGCGGATCGCCGCCGATATCGGCATGCATCTGGCCGTGCCCGACATCGATGGCGGTGACGTGGGCCGCGCCGCGCTCGAGCAGGACCTGGGTGAAGCCGCCGGTCGAGGCGCCGATGTCGAGCGCTTCACGGCCGGCTGGATCGAGTCCGAAATGGTCGAGCCCGCCGATCAGTTTCAGCGCAGCACGCGACACATAGCCTTGCGCCGGATCATCGATGGCGATCAGGCATTGCGGCGAAACGTTCTGGCCGGGCTTTCGGGCTATGACGCCGTCCACCATCACCGTGCCACGCTCGACCGCGTCGCGGGCGCGCGAACGGCTGGCAAAAAGGCCCCGCTGGACGAGCAGGTCGTCGAGCCGCTGGCGGGGGCTGGCTGGCAAAGGCGAGTTCATCGGCCTTCATGGCGAAAGCCGGTCGCGAAGGCAAGGATATTGGGGCCGGACAAGGAACATCGTTGGAAAGCATGCGAACGCTTCAAGCCGCTGCGGCGCTTGCGAGCATCGCATCGGCCCGGCACAATGCTAAGCAGGAGTGCCGTTACTGTCCGAACGCGAGGAAGGACAAATGCTGAGGGGAACCTGCCACTGCGGTGCGACCCACTGGACCCTGGAGGGCGATCCCGGGCCGATCACGGCGTGCAGTTGCACGCTTTGCCGCCGCTATGGCGCGCTCTGGGCTTACGATTATGTCGACGAACGCATCCGCGTCGCGGGGCCGATGAAAAGCTACACGCGCGCCGGAAAGGATGCGCCCTCGCTTGAGATCCTGTTCTGTCCCACTTGCGCTTGCGTGCTCGCCTGGCGTGGCTTGCGCTCCAGCGCCACCGGCCAAACTCGAATCGCCGTCAATGTAAGGCTTGCGCCGCCGGAGGCCGTCGCCGACTTGCCAATCGACCATTTCGATGGGCTCGACACTTACGACGACCTGCCGCGCGATGGCCGCTGCGTGCGCGACATGTGGTTCTAAAGGGCGCCGCGCTTGGACGGCGGCATGCTCTAGAAAATGGTTCGCGAAACCCGGCGATCGACGGCTGGAGACAAACCGTCATCCCGATTTCCCGAAGCCTGCTCGCCCGGATGCTCGGTCGCAGGCGCAGGCGCCGGCACAGGGTCCGGCAGGACCACCAGCTGCGGCACCTGCTTGTAGGAAAATCCGCCGCGAATATCGCCCATCTTGCCGGCGATGATGCCCATGGCCGCCTTTTCGAGACTGCGATCATAGCGCGTTTCGGCGGCGGCCGGCGCGACGATGACCGCTGAAAGCGCCACGCCGCACAGAAGCGTTCTCATTGTTTTTGTCTCCCTGCCTGGTCACGATCTAGCAGGGCGCCGTTGAAAAACGGCCAAGAGACACGGTAAGCAAAGCGCCAAACGGCAGCGTTAACAATGCGTTAAAGCATCAAGCCGGCAAACTGATTCAAGCCCTTGAGATATTGATTCAGGCGCGCTGGGCGCGGGCTGTATGGCCAAGCGCGACGAACACCGTGCGCACGATGCCGGCGGCATCAAGCCCGGCATCGGCATACATCTTTTCCGGCTTGGCGTGGTCGGTGAACGCGTCGGGCAGCACCAGCGGGCGTACCTTCAGGCCACTTTCAAGCAAGCCCTCATGGGCGAGGAACTGCAACACATGGCTGGCGAAGCCGCCGACGGCGCCCTCTTCCACCGTCACCAGAACCTCGTGCGAGCGGGCCAGCCGGCGGATCAGATCCTCATCGAGCGGCTTGGCGAAACGGGCATCGGCGACCGTGGTGGAAAGCCCGGCCGCGCCAAGCTCCTCGGCGGCGATCAGGCAATCCTGCAGCCGCGTGCCGAAGGACAGGAGTGCGACCTTGGTGCCTTCCCTGACGATACGGCCCTTGCCGATTTCGAGCACCGCGCCGCGCTCCGGCATGTCGACGCCGACGCCGTTGCCACGCGGATAGCGGAAGGCGATCGGGCCGTCATCATAGCTTGCCGCGGTGCGCACCATGTGGCGCAGTTCCGCCTCGTCTGCTGCTGCCATCACCACGAAACCGGGCAAGGTTGCCAGGAAGGTGGTGTCAAAGGCGCCGCAATGGGTGGCGCCATCGGCGCCGACGAAGCCGGCGCGGTCGATGGGAAAGCGCACCGGTAGTTTCTGGATCGCGACGTCGTGGACGACCTGGTCGTAGGCGCGCTGCAGGAAGGTCGAATAGATCGCGGCGAACGGTTTGTAGCCTTCGGTGGCGAGGCCGGCGGCGAAGGTCACCGCGTGCTGTTCGGCGATGCCGACATCGAAGATCCGCGACGGAAACGCTTCGCCGAACAGATCGAGGCCGGTACCACTCGGCATGGCGGCGGTGACGGCGACGATGCGGTCATCCTCGCGACCCTCCTGGACCAGGCTTTCGGCGAACACCTTGGTGTAGGCCGGCGCATTAGCCGGCGCCTTGGCCTGCGCACCGGTGATGACATCGAATTTGTTGACACCGTGATATTTGTCAGCGGCGGCTTCGGCCGGCGCGTAGCCCTTGCCCTTCTGGGTGACGACATGGATCAGCACCGGGCCTTCGCCATTGTCGCGGACATTCTTCAGGACCGGGATCAGATGCTCGAGATTGTGACCGTCGATCGGGCCGATGTGATAGAAGCCCAGTTCCTCGAACAGCGTGCCGCCGGTGACGTAGCCGCGTGCATGCTCGACCGCCCGGGTGATCGCACGGTCGGCGCGCTTGCCGAGATAAGAGGTCAGTTTCTTGCCGAAGTCGCGCAGGCCGACATAGGTCTTGCCAGAGGCCAGACGTGCCAGATAGGCGCTCATGGCACCGGTCGGCGGCGCAATCGACATGTCGTTGTCGTTGAGGATGACGATGAGCCGGGCATCGAGCGCGCCGGCATTGTTCATCGCCTCGTAGGCCATGCCGGCCGACATGGCACCATCGCCGATAACGGCGATGACATTGTTGCGGCCGCCGGAGAGATCGCGGGCGGCGGCCATGCCAAGGCCGGCCGATATCGATGTCGAGGAGTGAGCGGCGCCGAAGGGATCGTATTCGCTCTCGGCGCGGCGGGTGAAGCCCGACAGCCCGCCCTCCTGACGCAAGGTGCGGATACGGTCACGGCGGCCGGTCAGGATCTTGTGCGGGTAGGCCTGGTGGCCGACATCCCAGATCAGCCGGTCATCCGGGGTGTTGAAGACATAGTGCAGCGCGACCGTCAGTTCGACCACGCCAAGGCCGGCGCCAAGATGGCCGCCTGTGTGTGACACGGCGTCGATCAGTTCGGCACGAAGCTCGGATGCCAGTTGCGGCAATTCGCTCTCGGCAAGCGTGCGCAGGTCGGCCGGGATGCGGACCTTGTCGAGAAGGGGCGTATGCGGCGTTGAATTCACGGGTAGGCCTGCTCAGGCTTTCTGTTCATGGGCGGGATAGGCCGGCCGCCGGCGAAAGTAAATGCGTGTCTGTGACGCGGATCAGGCTTTAGGTCCCAAAACCCGGCCACTTTTGGGCGACATGCATCAGCTTTCCGGCAACGGGATGAATTCTTCCTCATCTCCGGGAACGATATCGAAGCGGCCGGTCTTCCATTCCTGCTTGGCCTGCTCGATGCGCTCCTTGGAGGACGAGACGAAATTCCACCAAATGTAACGCTTCGAGCCGAGCGAGGCGCCGCCGAACAGCATGAAATGGGCGCCGCCTTCCGACGATACGACGATCTCGTCGCCTGGCCGGAACACCAGCAGTCGCTCGGCTGGAAAAACATCGCCTGAAATCGAAAACGTCGCCTTCGAGCGTGTAGATGGCGCGCTCTTCCGCATCGGCCGGGATTTTCACGCTGGCGCCCGGCGCCATCCTAAGGTCGGCATAAAGCGTCTCGGAGTGAGCCCTCACCGGCGACCGCAGTCCCTGGAAGTCGCCGATGACGACGCGACCGCTGACGCCTTCGGCATCGATCTCGGGGAGCCGCAAGGCAGCGGTGTTCTCGAAAACCGGAGCCACTTCCTCCTTGCCGTCCGGCAGTGCCAGCCATGTCTGCAGGCCGGAGACCGACATCGGCGCGCCACGCAATTCCTCCGGCGTGCGCTCGGAATGGACGATGCCGCGGCCAGCGGTCATCAAATTCACGTCGCCGGGCTGGATGACCATTTCGGTGCCGAGTGAATCGCGATGCCTGATCTTGCCGTCGAACAGATAGGTCACCGTCGACAGCCCGATATGCGGATGCGGACGGACATCGAGCGCCTGGCCCGCGCGCAGGATCGCCGGGCCCATGCGGTCGAAGAAGATGAAAGGCCCGACGAGCCGCCTTTTGGCGGTCGGCAATGCGCGGCGTACCTGGAAACCGCCAATGTCCTTGGCGTTCGGAATGACCATCAGCTCGATCTGGTCGCTGGCAAAGGCGTCGCCGACTTCAGGGTCTTTCCCGGGGAAGAAGCTCATGGACTCTCCTTGTCAGCGGCCGTCGCTGGTTGTCGGATCAGGCAAAACGGATCGCCGATTTTGCCCGCGCCTTGGCGGCCACCTCTTCGCGATTGCGAGGATGCTGATGGGTTTCGAGGGAATCGAGAAGCTCACGCGCCGATGCCGCGATGGCTTCGACCGCATGATCGAAGGCGTGCTGGTTCTGCTTCGAAGGTCGCGTCGTTCCGCTCAATTTGCGGACAAACTGAAGTGCGGCGTCGCGCACCTCGTCATTGGTTGCCGGCGGATCAAAATTGAACAGGGTCTTGATGTTTCTGCACATCGTTTCCGAACCTCCTCTTGTCCTGAAGCCGTTTCAATCGGGACGGCTACTATCCTCGACCATGATCATGTCCAAAAGCCGGTGAGGCAAGACCATCGTTCGGGAGCATGACTCAGTCGGCGTCGAGCGGCTCCGTTCCAACCGGCTTGCCGTCGCGCGACAGCCTGATCTTCTCGACCTTGTCCTCGGCGGCCTTCAGCAGCCGGTCGCAATGCGCCTTCAGCGCCTCGCCGCGCTCATAGATCCTGATCGACTGGTCGAGCGGCACGTCGCCACGCTCCAGATCATCGACGATCTTTTCCAGCGCATCGAGTGCCTGCTCGAAGCTCATCGCCTTGACGTCTTCGTTGGTCTCACCAGCCATCATTCATCCTTTCATCAGTCGCCCGACATGGGCGGCGACCGAAAATGCCAGTCCCTGCAGATCGTAGCCACCCTCTAGCAGGCTGACGAGCCGGTTGCCGCTGTGGCGCGTGGCGCGCTGCATAAGCTGGCCGGTCGCCCAGTCGAAATCATCCTCTGTCAGGTTGATTTCGGCCAGCGGATCGCGATGGTGCGCGTCGAACCCCGCCGAAATGATGATCAGGTCGGGCGCGAAATTGTCGAGCGCCGGCAGGATACGCGACAGCAAGGCATCACGAAAAACCTCGCTGCCGGTCTGCGGCGCCAGCGGCGCGTTGACGATGTTGCCGGCGCCGGTTTCGCTCTTCGCCCCGGTGCCGGGATAAAGCGGCATCTGGTGCGTCGAGCAATAGAGCACCGACGGATCGTCCCAGAAAATGTCCTGCGTGCCGTTGCCGTGATGCACGTCCCAGTCGACGACCGCAACGCGCTCGACGCCATGTTTCTTCTGCGCGTAGCGCGCGGCGATCGCCGCCGTGTTGAAGAGGCAGAAGCCCATGGCCGTGGTTTTTTCGGCATGGTGGCCGGGCGGCCGTGCGGCGACGAAGACATTGTCGGCGCGGCCGGCAAAGACATCGTCTACGGCGGCGTTGGCGGCGCCGATCGCGGTTATGGCCGCTTGCCAGCTCTTCGGGCTGACTGACGTGTCGGCGTCGATGCGGGCGATGCCCTCGTCGGGAATGGCGGCGCGGACGCGGGCGACGAAATCGGCGGGATGCGCGTAGAGAATGGTGGCCTCGTCGCCTTCAGGCGCCTTGATGCGATCGAGCCCGACAAAAGCCTCATCGTCGAGCACCCGTTCGATGGCGCGCAACCGGTCCGGCCGCTCGGGGTGACCGGGCGGCGTGATGTGTTCAAGGAAGATCGGATGGGTATAGAGACGAGTGGCCATCTCCCCTATCTAGTGCCCCGACGTCGCGATGGCCATGCGTTGTGGCCTGATGGCTGGGGAAAATCACACATGCGTCCATCGGTGTCGCTGCAGGCATTGGCGTCGTCAGCGCTTCGGCGTAAGGTCGCTGCCACTGCCTGGTGCCCGCCGCAAGCGGGAGAATCGGGAACACGGTTGAACTCCGTGGCGTGCCCAACGCTGTAAGGGGGACCGCGCCGGTAAATGCCACTGTCGATAACGGGAAGGCACCGGACGCGGGTTGATCCCGAGCCAGAAGACCGGCCTGGCAGGCATCGTCATCCGCATGGTCAGGCGGATGAAATGGATTGCAATCGCAAGGGGACACGCGATGCCGGAACACATGACCGCCTCTGTTGGCGACGGATTTGACCAGAATGCGCGCGATGCGGTCTATCGCGCCATGTTCACGCGGCGCGACGTGCGTAGCCATTTCCTGCCAACCGCGCTCGACGATGAGGTGCTGGCGCGGCTGCTGCTTGCAGC